>JAGHSJ010000102.1 GCA_018065935.1 Candidatus Kurthia equi | reverse complement strand
ATGTATTTTCATTGTACCAATAATTAGTAGCTTAGAGACTAGAAACATGCTGTATTGTAACTTTAGGTCTAGAAAAAAAGAGCAAGTAGCATGGAAACTACTCGCCCTGATTATTATTTACCATCTTCGATAATGCTCTCCATGTCGATTAATATCTCATCTTTTGGCACATCAGAAACGCCACTATAGCTTTTCACGACCGTTCCCTTCTGATCAACTAGAAGAAAACTTGTTCCATGGATTACTTGGTCATTGCCTTCTGTTTTCTTCACTAAAGTTTTGAATGAATCTACCCCGAATTTTTCAATATCCGCTTGTGAATAGCCTGTTAAAAGTGTCCATTTTGATGGATCAGGCACATCGTAATTTGCAATATATTCCTTTAGTTTCTTCGGTGTATCTACCGTCGGATCCACACTGAATGCCACAATATTATAGTCTTCTAAACCAGCCTTTTTAAAGTCTTTTTGGAGATCTGTCATATTGGCTGTCATTGGTGGGCATACAGTTGTACAACTTGTAAATACGAACATTGCAAGCCAGGGTTTCCCTTTTAAATCATTTAAAGACACTTTTTCATTGTCTTGGTTAGTATAAGTAAAATCACTTACCTTGTAGTCTAATTCTGCTTTAAAGCTATTTCCAGATGTACATGCTACTAATATGAATACAAGTATAAGCATGAGAGGTATAAGTTTTTTTGACGTTCCCATTCGTACTTTCACTTCCTTATCTCTCTCAATATTACAAAATATTTAATTAATATACAACAATTCCCATGAAATATTACTGACGAATTTGTGAAGTCACATTTGATAATTCACTTAAAACATCATGAATCGCTTGGAGCCTCGCCTCTACTCGATGAAGTAAATAGAACGAGACGGCCACTGGGAAACCAATATTTTGAATAAAATTCATCCATTCCTCCATAAATTCCCTCCTATCATCCACTCCATTTAATAGCCTGTCTTTTCGTTAAATAATGGTTGTCGCTACTGTTTCAATCACTTCTGCAGAGTTAATTTCTTTAATTATGCCCATACGTGGTGTAAACACTTGTTTAGCAACAATCATTTCCATTAATTTTTCTACCTCCGCAGGCTGTAAATTTTCTTTTGGGTACTCCACATTCAATGTAAAACTCCCTTTAGGCTCTAGAAAAAATTTCAGCTTCAAAACTTTTGTCATTTACTTATCCTCCCTTATATTGTTTTTGTAATAATCACGTCTGTCTCTAAAAGTTGTAAATCTGATAATCCTGCAATCCCATTTTTAAACACTTCAATATCCTCCATTGATGAATTTTCGCTTACATTTCCATACGTTTTGATTTTTCTCATCTCTTTATCCCCATCGTAACCTGCTAAGAAATATAATTTAACTGCTGAAGATTTAAATTTTTCTGTCATGCTATCACCTCCTTTCACAATCTACATAGCAACAAATAGTTAAATATAGACAAAAAGGTGAATTTTTTTCAAAAAAGACTTATAATATGTGGTGGAGGTGTTGTATATGTCCGATTGGTTTATGTACTTCATTGTTGCTTGGTGTGTATTTTTTGTAGTCATTATGGGCATTGGCGGCTTCTTTATGTTTCGAAAGTTCTTAAAAGCCTTACCAAAGGAAGATGGAAAATCTACATTGGATTGGCAAGATCATTACATACAAGAAGCATTACATTTATGGTCAGATGATTCAAAAGAATTACTAAATGAACTCGTTACACCTGTACCTGAGCTGTTTCGTGAGGTTGCTAAATTAAAAATAGCTGGAAAGATTTCTAAAATTGCTTTAGACGATAAAGCGCCTTCGATTTCCTTTGAATATGTAGTACGTGGTTATATTGAAGCGACACCACCAAGAGACCACAAGTTCTTGCGTAAAAAATTAAAGCAAATGGAAATTGATGTAAAACCATATGAACAATATTTCGCAAAAGAAAACATAACTTCGGTTAATTAGAAGTTATGTTTTTCTAGCTAATAGAAATTTCATTTGTTTTTATGGTGAGCCGTTTCTTTGAGAAAGGATGACCTGATGAAAATAATTCCTATCGTTGTATACATTATTGTGCTTATTATTGCATTGGTATCTCCTGCTTCAGAAGGGTACAATACCTTCGTATGGAAGCTAATTGTAGGACAAATCTATGCTATTCCAAGTTTTCTGATTGCTGCAGCATTGGTTCAACTCTATATTAAAAAGAAAAAGAAGTAGTTCACTATCATTTAATTTGATAAATAAACAAAAAAAACGAAATTACGTAGATAGACTACATAATTTCGTTTTTTAGTATTTTTTTAAAAGGAAGCATCTCTTTAAATAAAGCCTAGCTTACTTTATTTCTCTTTATTTTTCTTAGTGGCAATTACCTCACAAAATCAAATAAAAAGGAGCTTTCAACCTATACTTGAAGTAACCTTCCTACAAATTGATTAGCTGTTAGATACATCTCTTTAACAATTAATCAATTAGTAGAACTACCACAAAATATAGATTAAAATGACTCCTTGATTAGACTAATTGAAGCTTTTTTTGTAATTTTTTAAATTGCCATAGCATCGCTAAACGCCAAGGTAGAATCATTGAAAAAGCTAATATCCAGAACAAACCACCTAACTCACCTAAATGGAATGTACCACCCAAATAGATTTTTGCTATTGTACGGAATGTTAGAAGTCCCAATAGCACAAAGAAAAAAGCTTTGGAAGGTTTTAAATAGACATCTTCACCAATGATATGAAATTTAGATGTTTTAATTAATAAAATGGAACAAATAACACCAATCAAAACAGACATTAAAATATGATCCCAAGATACTCTAAAATACGGAAAAATAAACATCAACGCTCCTGTTGACATAGCGAATGGAGGAATAATTATTTTTTTTGCATTTGCCGGTCTTTTAGCTGATTTTGCTCGAACAAGCATCATCATAATTCCCATACATACAACAACTACTGTTGATCCGATAAGTATATATTGAGAAGGAATGGAAGCTAACATTCGGACCCTCTCCTTACTTTAAGTTACTTCTAGTTGACGAAAAATCTGTTGAAACTGAGCCAATCCAAATGGTTTCGCCAAAAAGTCTTTTGCACCGTTATTCAATGCTTGTATAACCATTTTTTGCTGTCCTAGAGCGGTGATAACAATAACCTTAGCTGTTGGAAACTCATCTATGATTATTTTTGTCGCTTCTAAGCCAGACATAACTGGCATGGTAATGTCCATTGTAACAACATCTGGTTTTAATTGACGATAAAGTTCAACCGCTTGCAGGCCATTTTCAGCTTCTCCAACTACTTCTATACCACATTCTTTTGCAAGCCCTTTTACCATATCCCTCATAAAAGCTGTATCATCTACTACCATTAAAGTCGTCACTTGTTCACCCCTTATTTCAAACATAATATACTACTAAATTTAATTGATTACCAATTAAAAGCCTATAAAATCGCCGAATATAGGTGATAGAAGTCTATTAAATAGTGTCATACCATTAAAGAATAAAATAACACCCATCACAATCATGATATAGCCACCCACTTTAACAAAACGTTGGCTATTTTTACGAATCCAATTTAAACGTGAAATAAAGAATGATAACACAAAGAATGGAATAGAGAATCCAATAACATAGGCTAGCATATACCAAACAGCTGAATCAGGGTTAGATATACCTAAAGCCATTATACCCGCCAAAATGGGTCCTGTACATGGTGTCCAGCCAGCAGCAAAGACTAATCCAATCAGCGCTGAGCCAATATAACCCGCTGGACGATTTTTCAATTCAAATTTTCTTTCCTTCATTAAGAATTTTGGTGTAAAAAGACCTGAAACAACTAAGCCAAAAATAACGATTAAGATTCCACCAAATTGGCGAATTGCCTCATCATATTGGACAAAAAATGTTTTTACGAGCGACGTACCAAAACCGAGTGCTATAAAAACCAGCGAAAACCCGAGTAAGAAAAATAACGTATGTAAAATGGCTTTTTTCTGCATCATCCCTTTGCCATCTTTCAAATCGCCAAATGAAACACCTGTGATATAGGAAAGAAACGCAGGATAAAGTGGAAGTGTACAAGGTGAGATAAAGCTTAAAAATCCTGCTCCAAACGCAAGCAATAAATTAATATCAGTATTCATTAGATGACCTCTTCCTCATTCATAGTAATGTTATCGTACCAAAAAAAGAGTTCTTTGACTGTATCATCTCTGTGAATCTTTCATGACAAAACAACTTATACCCATTATATGATGGATATAAGTTGTTTGCTAGGAAATTGCTTTATTTCCAATTTTTGATACGCGGTCAATATGGTTTTGTTGAATCGTCCAGTCAGCTTTTTCTAGTTGTTGTAGTTTATTTTGAATTGCTAAAATATCAACCTCATAATTTAATGTAGGAAGTAAATCCCACAAAAAATATAATTGTGTAATTTTACAAACAAATACATCATCTGCTGGCATGGGGTCTACCTGTAACTCGGTGTCATGGCCAAAAACAATAATTGAATACATGGGAACTTCCCCTAAAATTTGTCGTAAAGCATTCATATGCGTATTATTCTGTTTAATTGGGTTATAAAATTTTTGATTGTAGCTTTCTGAATAGGTTTTTGACCATTGTTGCTCATGCGCCTCTCCTTCAACTAAACCTGTATAATTTTTTGATTCAAAAACAAAAATACCTTTTTCATGAACGATTACTAAATCGATTTCAGTCCACTTGTCAGTTGAAATAGGAATATATAAATTATTGTATAAAAGAAATTCCCCCGGAAGCTTTTGTAATATACCTTGTATCTCTTGCTCGCCTTCTCGTCCTTTTTGCTGGACAGTAGAAGGCAGTGATAATTCTTCTTCCACTAAAATTGATTCTAGTGGTGATTGCCTATGATAAAGCCAAATTAGGAGTCCTGCCATCGATGTGAGTATGAATAGTAACGCCATGCAAACTCCTCCTATACTTCTATAATAGCCCTTAGAAGCATAGACAATCAATCTTTTAAAATAATATTTTCAAATTAAGATTAAGAAAAGACACAGGATTTTTTATTTTATGTTCCTATGAAAAAAATTGCCCTGCGAATCGTTGAAGAATCTAAAATTCGTAGGGCAACTCCTATTTCGTAGCTAGCTGGTTATTTCATTATTTATAGTGATTCGTTATTTTCTGTTGTACCTTTGAATCTTCATCATTGACCATTTGATACCAAGTCATCGAATCATTTTCCGAAAACTTAATTATTTCGTTTAAAGTTAGTTGTAGTTTATTTAAATCTTCGCTTAACTTTCTGCGATTTTCTGAAGAAATTGATTTTCCATCTGCTATTTTATCCAGTTCATCGTAAATTTCATTCATTTGCAAATTCAATTCTTTATTTGCAATGGGGAATGAATTTATTTCCGAATAATAGTGATTTGTACTAATCGAATCACCCGTGTCATTAGCTGATTGAATATCTTGTACATAATTTCTGAAATTCTGCACTTTTTGAGAATATTGAACACCTAATTGTTGTTGTAAATCTACTGTTTTATCATGCTGTCTCACTGTAACAACAAATAATATGACAGTCGCAATAATTAAAATGGTTGTTAATATTTTTCTCCAATTCATGGTTCTTCACATCCTTTATATCCTTCTTTTAGTATAGCATATCAATATTACAGAAACCTTACAGCTCGTTTCAAACATGTAAAAAGAATAGATGAGAAATTTTAAAAATGTAATGTTTTAGAGCAAAGAAAGTAGACTATTTCAAACTTCCTTTTCAGGTATAATAACCTAATCAGAAATTTTCAAATGCTTTTCATAAATATTTTATAAATAAAGTAAATAGACACTTTTTTTAAAGACACAAAAAAGCAGCCTCCCTCTGGAAGCTGCTTTTTTTGGAACATATGTATGTCCCCCACCGGAATGGGTTCCCCTCTGTGAACGT
>JAGHSJ010000293.1 GCA_018065935.1 Candidatus Kurthia equi | reverse complement strand
ACAATATATAGTGTTTAGAATAAGAGTGGAGGATGATTAAATGTCTGTTTTGTTGAAACGTACAAGCACGCTAAATATCGACCAATTAAATGAGGATATTAAACAATTTCCGCAAGTGCATCCTATAACAGCTGATATGAAAATAATGCATGAAGGTGTTTCGCGCCTTGTCATGATTGATCGCTATGCGTTTAAAGATTTATCGAAAAAAACACTAAAAGCTGGTGATTTTGTCGTTTTAACGGTGAAAGAAGATCCGACTTTCCCAGCGAGGGGTTTAGGTGTAATCAAATCGATTAATCGCGAAAAAAATAGAGCGACAGTTATTATTGAAGAAGATTACCGTAGTGCAATTGGTGATATAGATGCATTGGAGACAGGTGAAATTACGCGTTCTTTAGATGTGATTGAAAAGCCATTAGAAATCTTTTATGAGCAAATCGCGAAAAGAAATGCGACAGGTTTATCAGCTGTAGAAGCGACACCTGAAAAACGTCAATATTGGTTTGAAAAATTTTATGAGCAGCTTGTTAATTTGAATTTCATTCCTGCTGGTCGCGTCATTTATGGTGCGGGTTCAAACACAGATGTTACGTATTTTAATTGCTATGTGATGCCTTTTGTTGCAGATTCACGTGAAGGAATTAGTGATCATCGTAAACAAGTAATGGAAATTATGAGTCGTGGTGGTGGCGTTGGAACAAATGGTTCGACACTACGTCCGCGCAACGCATTAGCAAGAGGCGTTAACGGTAAATCTTCAGGTTCTGTATCTTGGTTAGATGATATTGCGAAATTGACACATTTAGTAGAGCAAGGCGGTTCTCGTCGTGGTGCTCAAATGATTATGCTTGCAGATTGGCATCCAGATATTGTGGAATTTATTATTTCAAAAATGCAAAATCCACGCATCCTTCGCTTTTTAATCGAAAATACGGAAGATGAAACAATCAAACAGTTAGCGAATGAAAAATTAAAATTCACACCTCTTACTTCGAATGAAGAAGAAATGTATCAAAATATTTTAAATTACAATGCGATTCCAGGAAATGGTGGTTTTTCTGAAGCAGTCTTTGCGGATGCTGAAGCGAAATTACATGATGGAGGCACATACTCTGTCCATAATCCGGAGTTCTTAACAGGTGCCAATATTTCTGTCACATTAACAGATGATTTCATGAAAGCGATTGAGAATGACGAAGAGTTCCCGCTTCGCTTCCCAGATGTTGAAAATTATAGTCCAGAAGAAATGGCGATTTATAATGAGCAATGGCAAACAGTTGGCGATGTACGTGAGTGGGAAAAAATGGGGCATAAAGTTCGTACGTATCGTACAATCAGAGCCAAAGAATTATGGAACTTAATTAATATTTGTGCGACATATTCTGCTGAGCCAGGTATTTTCTTTATAGATAATGCAAATGATAAAACAAATGCAAAAGCATACGGTCAAAAAGTAGTGGCTACAAACCCATGTGGTGAACAGCCATTAGCACCTTATTCTGTTTGTAATTTAGCTGCTGTAAACTTAGCACAATTTGCCAATAAAGAATCAAAAACAGTGAATATTGAAGCGTTGAAAGAAACGGTACGCGTAGGCGTTCGTATGCAAGATAATGTGATTGATGCAACACCATACTTCTTAGAAGAAAACCGCGTGCAAGCTCTAGGTGAGCGTCGTGTAGGTCTAGGTGTAATGGGCTTAGCTGATTTACTGATTTATTGTGAAAAAGAATATGGCTCTGAAGCAGGTAATAAGCTAGTAGATGAAGTGTTCGAAGCAATTGCAGTTACTGCGTATGAAACATCTGCTGAACTTGGTAAAGAACGCGGAAGTTTCCCATTCTTAGTAGGGAAAACAGATGCAGAAACGGCTGAATTACGTAAACGTTTCACTGAAACAGGCTTTATGCAAACAATGCCTCAGCCAGTACGCGATGCCATTTTAGAAAATGGGATTCGTAATTCCCATCTATTAACGGTTGCCCCTACAGGATCAACTGGCACAATGGTGGGTGTATCAACTGGTCTTGAACCGTACTTCTCGTTCACTTACTATCGTTCAGGTCGCTTAGGTAAATTTATCGAAGTAAAAGCTGACATTGTCAAAGACTATCTAGAAGCGCATCCAGATGCTGATGAACAAAACTTACCTGAATGGTTCGTAACTGCAATGGAACTTGCTCCAGAGGCTCATGCGGATGTACAATGTATCATTCAACGTTGGATTGACAGTTCAATTTCTAAAACAGTGAATGCTCCAAAAGGCTATTCAGTTGAACAAGTGCAACAAGTTTATGAGCGCTTATATAAAGGTGGCGCAAAAGGCGGTACAGTTTATGTAGATGGTAGCCGTGATTCACAAGTTTTAACATTGAAAGCCGAAGATAATAAACAAGAAGAACTTGAATTAGAAACAGGTACTGAAAAACAACATGTGGTATTACTTGATACAATTCAAGACTTACGCTCTACAAATGTTACAATCGGTTCAGAAGTAGGGAATACTTGCCCAATCTGCCGTAAAGGAACAGTTGAAGAATTAGGTGGTTGTAATTCATGTACGAATTGTGGTGCACAATTAAAATGTGGCCTGTAAAGATTACCCAATTTTTACTTTAGTTTAAAATTGAGAACCTTCTTTAGTCATTCGACTAGAGGAGGTTTTTTATATCCAATTTGCTCAATTGTCTAGTGGGGAAAGGGCTACTCGTCTATCTAGACAGGGGGAGAGTGAAATAGAAAAATTAACTTTAATAGAAAATATAAATTAATCAATTAGTGTTAAATAGAAAAATTTTTTTATATATATTTAAGAAAATGGAAGTTAAACTGTTTGGAAATCAATCTAATGACGATGAATGTAGGTTTTTCGACGTGTTTTATGTGTAAAGGCTCAGAATGAATCCCTTAAATGGAAATAATTAACCAGTTTCAAATGAATGAGGATAGGGCATTTCTATAGTAGGCTAAAATATTAGGAGGAATGTACATGAGCGAAGAATTAAATAAAATCACCGAGAAAATCAGCGATCTATCTCCTGAACAAAAAGAAGAAATTTTAACGAACTTTTCCGAATTCAAAGGCTATTTAAAAAAGCAATTAGCAAAAGGTGAAAAGTTGGGATTAAGTAATGAAGTTTTAGCAAAAGGAGCTAAATTCGTAGCCGATCATTTAGCGAAAAATGAAGAACCGAAAAATCGAGAACAAAAACTTTTACAAGAACTCTGGAATGTTTCAGGAGAAGATGAGAAGAAATCTTTAGCTTATGTATTAGTGAAAATGGTACAAAGCGATTAATATAAAATCAACAAATCAAAAACACTGTTTGTAGCAGTGTTTTTTTATTTATTTAATTTTTTTAGTTAGCATATATAGTGGAATGTTAGAAATATTTACATATATGGCATAGCGTTTTATATGGTATGATGAGGACATGAATTTATGCTTTTTTAAAGCTTTTAAGGAGTGTACTCGATGAATTTAAATAAACTGGCTGCATATTTCCTGCCAGCCTTTGCGATGCTTGCTATCACAGGATTAACTGTATTTGCGGGTGCATTTGGGACACTAGAAGAAAACTTAGCTTTTTTTAGCTTATGTTTAGTGATTATTTTTCCTTTAACATTTATCGTTCAAGGTATTTCCTGTGCTATTCACCACTATCATATACTTCCTGCAATTGGAATTTCTCTTGTAGCATTTATTATCGTATTCTTTGTTGTGATCCCTGGAAATAATTATATGTATGGCGTGTATTACTACCTTTTATTTTTTGCTGGTTTTGCTATTACATTTATGGTGCGACGCATGAAAAAACAATGAGTTTATAGCTAAATAGGAACAAATCCCGATTAGTCCAACTAGTCGGGATTTATTTGTTATTTGCTATGAAAAAGACAATTTCACAATGATTTCCTGGATGTAGAAATATTAAAAATCCTGTGTTTTCTAATTAAAGGAAGTAGAGTATAACATTATGTTGAATTAGTATAACGTTATGCTGAAATAGTATGACTTAATATAGTCA
>JAGHSJ010000345.1 GCA_018065935.1 Candidatus Kurthia equi | reverse complement strand
AACACAAAAAAGAGTTCACTATGTCACAACAAGATTATGAAAATGGATTAAAAGTTCGTACAGAAGTCATGGGCGAAAGCTTTGTTCGACGTGCTCAAGACAATACTGTCCCCTTTACTCAACCTTTACAGGATTGGATCAATGAACATGCGTGGGGCTCAACCTGGCAACGTGAAGGTGTGTTACCTCGCAAATATCGTTCATTGATCACCATTGCCTTTTTGACTGCACAGAAAAGCCCAACTGAACTAAAAGGTCATGTGCGTGGGGCACTCAATAATGGTGCAACAGTTGAAGAAATTCAGGAAGTGTTATTACACAGCTTGCCATACTGCGGTGCGCCGGCAACCCAAGAGGCGTTTCGTGCTGCGCTTGAAGTAATTAACGAATATCAAAAATGAAATAAAGCCTTACTTAGATGATCTATTTAACATGCTCACTATGACTATATCATCACAAGTACTGTGAAACGAATTTTAACAACCTGAGGTGTTCAGACAACAATTGCGTCATGATTCAATTCTTAGAATAAAATTAGCGTATAATGATTTGCCAATCTCAAGATTGGCTTTTTTATTTTAGATAATCGCTGCATTTTATGTAGCCGTGGAATTTTTATGTCTGAACGTGCCACTATCCCTACCGCGCTTGCTAATCGTGCATTGGCTGCCAATGCCGAAGCCCAATTTGAATTGGCTGAGTTATATATGCAAAGCGAACATGAGGATGACATTGTCCTTGCAGAAGAATGGGCACTGAAAGCGGCTGAGAATGGTTTGGTTGAAGCGATGTATTGGTTGGGTGAAGGCTACACAGTCTATGCCAAAGATTTGGCTGAGGAAGACCCAGAAGAATCTAAAAAACATTTAGAATTGGGGTATTACTGGCTGAGTAAAGCCAATATGCAAAACCATCCTGCTGCGACTTTAGAGTTAGCGGGTTATTACCGCCGTGGTGATGTGATTGAAAAAGATGTTGAAAAATCCATTGCATTGGTGAAGCACGCAGCTGAACTTGGTGAATACCAAGCCATGCGTGATTTGGCATTTATCTATGAAAATGCCTTGGGTACAGAGGCGGATGAAGAAAAAGCAGCCTATTGGACTGAAAAAGCCGATGCTTTAGAACAAGCCAATCAATAATTAAAAAGCCCATCATTGATGGGCTTTTTAATTCAAGGATTATTCCAACAACCAGAACTTTGACTGTCAAAGAACTCTACTTCAACATTTGGGGAAGTTTTTTTAATTAGGCTAGAAATTCTATGACATTCACTTTGATTTTTAGAATAAGTTGAAATAGCAACTTTACCCACTGTTTCCTTTTTAAAAATTTGTTGGATTAAATGCTGCTCTTGCTCACCTATCCCCCATCCATAAATTACTAAATTATTATTTCTATTAATTAATTTAGATAAGACCTCATAAAAAATTGTACTCAAGTATGGACTACTTTTTATTGATTCTAATTTCTTTGCACCAGTACCTTCAGCAACAAATAATGGAATTTTTTCGTCACCCCATTCGTTGGTAATAGCATCTATAAGACCTGTAAATTCATCACTTTTAATTTTCGTCTCTGATTTTTTTACATTTCTAAAAATAGATAAATTTCCATGTTGATAGAAGCTTAAGGTAACTTCTTTTTCTTCCCGTATAGGTGTACGCAGTACTTCCCAATCATTTCTAAAACCTCCATCACCTTGAAAACAATCCTTAAATTTATGTCCATCATTAAAATGATTTCCATACATTAGAATCCAATAGAGAATCAAATCATAATTAAGTGAAACAATAGTAGAAAATTGTTTTGTAAATTTATAAAGAATAGGTAATTGAACAGCAATAGTCGCATGTTCACAATGAACATCTTTTACAACCTTGATTAGGGCAGTTTTAATATTTTCGTAAGCGTCATCAATTTTTTGATCGACTATTCCCAAATGATTATTAACTAATTTCGAATGCCAAACCAACCGAAGAATTAGCTCAAAATCATATGTATCAAACTCGATAAAAAGCTTAGATATGTCATCATTAAAAAGTTCTAATATTTCAGCTTCTTCTTTCAAGGAACTAAATCCAAACTTAAAATGCAATGCCATACTTGCACCATTACCGATGATTAAACTTCCCTTAAGATAATGATCTTTAATCTCTGTCCAATTTTTGATTGGATATTCAAAAGGCTTGTTCAAGACTAACTCCACTTAGTATTTACACAGAAGTTAATCACATTAAAAAGCAATTAAAATGATAAATTGCTGAATTTAATTGAAAAAAAATCATATAAGCATTAATCATTCTGCTTATC
>JAGHSJ010000364.1 GCA_018065935.1 Candidatus Kurthia equi | reverse complement strand
AATCTATACTTTTTATTATTTTTTTGTCTTTTAGACAATTAGAACGATAAAACATGATGTATAAACTACTAAAACACTAGTATCAAATGATTTTTTCATCATATAACAGATAAAATAATAGGTCTTTACTACTTTAACGAGTGATTATTTTTTCCTTTTTCACGTTCAATTAATTTAGATAAAAAAAGAGCACCGAAATTTCCGGTACTCTTTAAAAGATAGATTTTTAAATGTATTTTGGTAACTCTTTGATTTTACGATGTGTAGCGAAGCTTACAATGACAAATGCGATTAGTGAACCCAGAATTGGGAAGGTCACACTATTTACACCATAGATATTTGGTGAAAACTGTGTGATACTCACATACATTACCAAACCGACAATCATACCTGCAATTGCCCCAAATTTATTGGCTTTTTTCCAATATAGACCTAGAACAATCGGCCATAGGAAAACAGATTCTAATCCACCGAAGGCAAACATATTTAGCCAAACGATGATTTCAGGTGGATTAAATGACATGAACACAACTAAAACTCCTACGATTGTTGTTACTAGGAAGCTTGTTTTGCGCACATGGTCATCATTTGCCTCCGGTTTAATATAATGCAGATAAATATCTTTCACGATAGTTGAACTGACCATCATCAATAAAGCATTCACTGTAGACATGATGGCAGCCATTGGAGCAGCTAATACGATACCTGCAACAACTGGCGGAAGCACGCCCATCGTTAAAGTAGGCATCACTTTATCACCTAATTCGATACCAGGGATAACAGCACGTCCTAAAATACCGACTAAGTGCATGCCGAACATAATAGTCGCAATTCCAATCGTACCGATAAGAATGGCACGATGCATTCCTTTTGAATCTTTATAGCTCATCGCACGAACGGCAATCTGTGGTAAACCGATAACGCCAACACCAACTAGAATCCAGAAGGACGACACATAGGATGGTGAATAGACATTTCCGACACCGAATGGTGAGACAAGCTCCGCATTCTCTTTCACTAAATCTTGCATGATATTTTCAATACCGCCACCTGCGATAATGACACCGACTAATAAAATAACCGTTCCGATAACCATAATTGTTCCTTGAAGTGCATCTGTTAATGCCACCGCACGGAAACCGCCGATAACTACATACACGAGAACGACAACAGCGAAAATGAATAGAGCGGTTGTATATTTCATGCCCGTTAAGGACTCAATCAAGCGGGCACCACCCACCCACTGTGCCACCATGGACACGAATAAGAAGATGATGATGCTTGCTGCTGATAAAATGACGACGAAATTACTTTTATAACGTGAACGTAGGAAATCAATTAATGTAATCGATTTGAATTTACGCGTCACAATGGCAAATTTTTTCCCAAGAATCATTAAGACAAAATAACCTGCTGGTAACTGTGCCAATGCGAGTAGTACCCAGCCTAATCCCGTATTATAAGCTACCCCCGGACCACTAATGAAGGACGATGCACTCCCGTATGTAGCCATCATCGTCATAGCTAATAGGAAGCCGCCCATTTCACGACCACCGAGGAAATACTCTGATAGGAAAGAATCTGAACTCTTCACAAATTTATTAGACCAAAAGCCAATGCCGAATATAGCAATGACAAAGAATATTAATGGGATAATTACCGACCAATGAGTCATTATTCTTCATCCTCCCCATCTTCAAATTCGACTTCTTTAAAGAAGAACTTGATTACGATATATATTAAAAGAATCATGAAGGCTGTTCCTGCAATACAGCTGTAGAAAAACCATTCTGGGAACCCTAATATGTATTTATAGTCTTTGGGATCTCCACTACCTAATCCATATGCGCAAAAATACCAAATAGCAAAGTTGATGATGACTAATCCGATACCGATTAATGCCTCACGATTGGCGACACGATAACGCTCATTTTTCATACGACACACTCCTTATTCGTAATTTTGGAAAACGTTTTCTATTGTCCTAGTGTAAATAACTTTATAGTTAATGTAAATTTCATTATAATTAACCTTAGTTAAGTATAGCTTAACTATAGGAGGAATTATATGACTTTCGAGCAGTTAAAGTATGTTGTGGCCGTGGAAAAATATGGGACATTGAAGGATGCCGCTGAAGATTTACATGTTACCTTATCCGCACTTAGCCAAGGATTAAATAAAATTGAAAGTGAATTAGGCCTTACTTTATTCCAACGCAATCGCAATGGATCGACCAGTACAAAGGAAGGCAAAGTGATTGTTGAAAAAGCGAAAAAAATTTTAACCGCATTAGCAGATTTACAAGAAGTTGCCGAAGTGATGCAAAATAAATTGACTGGAAATTTGAAAATCGCCTCTATTCCCGGCCCTTTTTTCCAGCTATTCACTGCTGCTCAACAAATGAAGTCCATTTATCCAGATATCAATATTCAAATTCGTGAGCAAAACTCGCAAACCATGTTAGAGGAACTCAAGAGTGAAAAAGTAGATATCGCACTTGCTGTCTATAATCATGAAGATTTAGAAAAGTACCCCGATTTCCATTTCACTAAAATTCGAGACTGTGAAATGCTTGTAGTCGCACATAAGGATTCACCGATTATCCAAAATGGCGTTGTTGTCACTGAAGAATTAGGAAAACAACCTGTGATTTTATTCGATGATAAAATCGTTATTGGGACGATGAATGAAATTAAACGTGTATTTGGTCGAAATGATATCGTAATTAGTGTAAATAATCCGCATATTGTCGAACAGTATGTAAAGGAAAATAATGCCTATACAGTTGGCTTGGACTTAACATTTAATCATTCGCAACTGCTCATGCAAGATATGCAATTTGCGAAAATCGACTTTTTAAGCGAAATTCCTACCACACATTCCTTTGGCTTGGTGACGAAGATGAATCATCATCAAACGCCTTTGATGAAGGAATTTGCTTTACGTCTGAAAGATGACTTTAAAACACCGATTCCTATACGCCTCTAATGAAATAAAAAACTGTGCATCCTAAAGAGCCAATCGAAGGACTTTTTCAAGTTCATTCGCTACTCCATATTTTGCACAGTTTTATTTAGTCTTTAACGCGATTTCTTGATAATGCTTCTTCAAGCATTTCTTGTATTTCAATCGCTAAGCTTCTTGGTTCAATACAATCAATAGTCGTAATATATTGCAGGAGCCAATACTTGATACTTCCAGGTGAGGTATAGAGATCCACCCAGAAATAATCTTCATCAATTTTCGTGATTTTCACATCTTCACCGAAGAAATCAATCACTTGGCCCACATTCCACATTTTACAGCGGAAGCGAATATTCGTTGGCATCCCACCAAACATATACACTTGATTACGCGTATAGTCTGAAAGATTGGCAATGTTTTTTAGTGGCTCGACTTTTTCCTTTATCATTTTTACATCGCGCATTTTATCTACGCGCATAAAGCGTGGTGAAGTGCTGTCATCATAATAGTACATCAAGTAATATTTATTGATTTGCCAAATTAGATAATATGGGCGCACTTTTTTGTAGCCATTAGCCTCTGGACGACTTGGGACAAGATTTTTATTTACGTCATATTTTAAATATTGTAAAGTTACTTTCGACCCCGTACGAATGGCTTCGGTCAGCACTTCGATATTATCAAATAACTTTTTGTTGTATTCCTTATTGTCTGTATTTTTAAATTGCAGACGCGGTTCAAAAAAGCTACCTAAATTTTCACCCACAAGAATACCTAATTTATCGATTAATTCTCTACTTTGATCCCTTTCGATAAAACGCGAGGTTGCGATGGCATCGCTTAGTAAATGGGCTTCACTTCTCCCGATGGTAGACTCCATATATACAAGGGTTTTGCCCTGGCGTTTAAAGCGCATAGAAATTTCAGATGCAAAGAAATCTGAAATAAGTTCTAAATCTGCAAAATGGCTATAAATAGTTCGGCGATCTAAATTTTTTTCCAGTTCAAATACCTCGGTAATTTTTTCGGATACATCTGTCGCATTCATGGGATGTTCCTTACTCGAATATTTTTTTAAAAATAATATGTATAGAAT
>JAGHSJ010000118.1 GCA_018065935.1 Candidatus Kurthia equi | reverse complement strand
GATTTAGAAATAGTGAAATTTTAGTTATAAGTAACTATTCGCTAATATAAAAGTACTGTTAATCCAAATGTGAAAAGTTCATAAATATGACGAGGATGTGATTGGTATGAAACAGATGATTAAAATTATACGCAAAGTGGATATTGAAAAGCAATATGAAGAGATTTTAATGTTGGAGATGGACTATGAGCTAGCAACACTGTATGCAGCTATGAATGAAAATAATCAATCAGAAATCGATAAATCAAAAAAACGATTAGTTGAAATCCAAGAAGAATTAAATGGCTTACATGTATATGCTTAATAAAAAAACATATCCAAACTAAAAAATCACTTGCTGAATGAAAGAAAGCAAGTGATTTTTTGTTATAATAAGAATATTCAAAGAAATTAAATTGGCTTGAAGATGTGAAATGATGCTTTTTAGTAGGTGGAAGGTGGATGCAGGATGGATGTAAAAAAACTTGATCAATTCGCGAAAGAGATTATTGTTGAGGCAGGAGAAAGAATTCGAAAGGCATTTTCTTATGATATCGAAATTGAAACCAAATCAAATGCCAACGATCTTGTGACAAATATTGACCGTGAAACGGAACTTTTCTTCATTGAAAAAATTAAAGCCTTTGACCCGACGTATCGAATTTTAGGAGAAGAAGGTATGGGCGAGAAGGTTGAAAGCCTAGAAGGAATTGTTTGGATTATCGATCCAATCGACGGTACGATGAATTTTGTAAAGCAACATCGTCATTTTATGATATCGGTAGGTGTGTATATCGATGGTGTTGGTATTTTAGGGTACATATTTGATGTGATGCGTGAAGATTTATTTTATGCAATTGCGGGTAAGGGCGCTTGGTATAACGATTCACCAATGCGTAAACTAGAGCCGTTAAAAATAGAAGAGGCTGTTATTGGCATAAATGCAAACTGGGTTACGCCAAATAATCGCATTAATCACGAAAAAATTATTGAGCTTGTTCGTACGGTTCGCGGTACACGTTCTTATGGATCTGCAGCGATGGAAATTGCATTTGTTGTGAGTGGCAAATTAGATGCTTATATTTCAATGCGATTAGCACCTTGGGATATCGGTGGGGGTGTAGTCATTGCAAAAGAAGTGGGTGCAGTTGCGACGAATTTTAACGGAGAGCATTTCGATTTTTTGACGACAGATACATTTATAATTGCTAATCCATCTATTCATCAACTTATTTTAGAAAATTATATCGAAGAAAAATAAAAAAGCATTCTTGTATATTATTCGTATACAAGAATGCTTTTTTTATTTCTATAATAAGCCTTGTTCTCAGAATTTGCGTTTTGTTTTAAAGGCAAAACCAAAGATAGCGCACATCACTACAAAACCAACGATAGTACTAATAAAACCAGTTGTTTCGTATTTATCACCTGTCATGAAAATTAATGAAACTGAAATTCCCATGCTCAGCATTGATAAAATGGCTGCAAGTGCAAAAAAGAACATAACCACTTTTGCTTTATTCATAATTTGACCTCCATATTACTTTTTATATGTGACTAAAAGATAATCGTAAATTTTCTAAAAAGACATTTAATCTTTCATGTGCTATAATATCACAGTTGAACATCTGATAAAAGAATATGGAGTGGAAAAATGACAAATTTACGTCAAGACTTACGCAATATCGCAATTATCGCCCACGTTGACCATGGTAAAACAACCCTAGTTGACCAATTACTAAAACAATCTGGTACTTTCCGTACTAATGAGCATGTAGATGAACGTGCAATGGATTCAAATGATATCGAGCGTGAGCGCGGTATTACAATTTTAGCTAAAAACACTGCTGTTAACTACGAGGGTACTCGTATTAACATTTTAGATACACCAGGACATGCTGACTTCGGTGGTGAAGTTGAGCGTATCTTAAAAATGGTAGATGGCGTTCTTTTAGTAGTAGATGCTTATGAAGGCTGTATGCCACAAACGCGTTTCGTATTAAAAAAAGCGTTAGAACAAAAATTAATACCAATCGTTGTAGTTAACAAAGTCGACAAAGATTCAGCTCGTCCTGATGAAGTTGTAGACGAAGTAATCGACTTATTAATCGAATTAGGTGCTAATGAAGATCAATTAGACTTCCCAGTAGTATTTGCTTCTGGTGTAAATGGTACAGCTTCATTAAGCTCAAACCCAGCAGACCAAGAAGAAAATATGAAATGCTTATTCGAATCAGTAATCGAGCATATCCCAGCACCAGCTGATACTCGCGATCAACCACTACAATTCCAAGTAGCTTTACTTGACTATAGTGACTTCGTAGGTCGTATCGGTATCGGTCGTGTAATGCGCGGTACAATCGCTGTAGGTCAACAAGTTTCTGTAATGAAATTAGATGGCGCAGTGAAAAACTTCCGTGTTACAAAATTATTCGGTTTCTTCGGTTTAAAACGTGTTGAAATTGAAGAAGCATATGCAGGTGATTTAATCGCCGTATCTGGTATGGAAGAAATCAACGTTGGTGAAACAGTTTGTCCAACTGATCACTTAGAAGCACTTCCTCCAATGCGTATCGATGAGCCAACTTTACAAATGACTTTCTTAGTAAACAACTCACCATTCGCAGGTCGTGAAGGTAAATGGATGACTTCTCGTAAAGTAGAAGAACGTTTACGCTCTCAATTACAAACAGACGTATCATTACGTGTAGAAGATACTGAATCTCCAGATGCATGGTTAGTTTCTGGTCGTGGTGAGCTTCACTTATCAATCTTAGTAGAAAATATGCGTCGTGAAGGTTATGAATTACAAGTTTCTAAACCAAAAGTAATCATCCGTGAAATCGATGGTAAAAAACACGAACCAGTTGAACGCGTACAAATCGACGTTCCAGAAGATTGCGTAGGTTCAATCATCGAATCATTAGGTAACCGTAAAGGTGAAATGTTAGATATGGTCAATGAAGGTAACGGACAAGTTCGTTTAGTATTCATGGTACCTGCACGTGGATTAATCGGTTACACAACTGAATTCATGTCTTTAACAAAAGGTTTCGGTATTATCAACCACACATTCGACTCTTACCAACCATTAGTAGCTGGTAAAGTTGGCGGCCGTCACCAAGGTGCTTTAGTTTCAATGGAAACAGGTAAAGCAACTACTTACGGTATGATGGGCGTTGAAGACCGTGGTACATTATTCGTAGAGCCAGGTGCTGAAATTTACGAAGGTATGATCGTTGGTCAAAACACACGTGATGGTGATATCACTGTAAACATTTGTAAAATGAAACAAAAAACAAACGTTCGTTCAGCAAATAAAGACCAAACAAACGTTATTAAAACTCCTAAAATCATGTCTCTAGAAGAAGCATTAGAATTCTTAGATGATGACGAGTATTTAGAAGTTACACCTGTATCAATCCGTTTACGTAAACAGATTTTAGAAAAAGGCGAACGTGAACGTGTTACTAAAAAGAAAAAAAGCGCTGATCAAGAATAATTCATAATGAGCGCTTTATGGGAAGGATGAATGATGTTGAATATGATGGCTGTGATAAGTAGCTATTTAAATTTAGTATTAGCATCTGCAAATTTAGCATCAATGAATGAACAAGAATACGTTTTTAGTCGTATGTCTGGTGTTACTAGATATTTATACGAAAATTTACCAAGTTATGATATCGCTGGCTATGCAACATTTATTCTTGTGTTCCTTTTGTCAGCATTCGTCTATAAATTAGGCTTTGCAAAAAAACTATCAATTGGTCAAAACATTGTGATTTATGCATTCCTTTTAATAGGATGTTTAATCTTAACGTTTTTAGCGCTATTTTTACCAATGGTAGAAGGTTTGATAGTTGCAGCTTTAATTTTAATCGTTTATAAATCTCGCTTATGGCGTGAAAAACGAGAAGAGGCAAAGGCTGCAAGACAAGCCTAAATTAAAAGGTGTGGAAAAACATTACGTTTTTCCACACCTTTTTTCTTGTTGAATAAAACGTATAAATTTTTAATGGAATCCACATAATGAAAGACATAATTTCGTGCTATTTTGGCCAATTTAGGTCTTCTAACTAGTGTGTTTAATTGTGAAAAGGAATTCTAAAACAGTATAATTTATAGTTGAGATTGAAATAAAGTAAATGGAGTAGAGGAAAATGCATTTTACAAAAAAACAAGTTATTATCAGTGTGGGATTAGCACTGGTT
This sequence comes from Candidatus Kurthia equi, assembly GCA_018065935.1. Taxonomy (GTDB): domain Bacteria; phylum Bacillota; class Bacilli; order Bacillales_A; family Planococcaceae; genus Kurthia; species Kurthia equi. Next base: position 2,000 of record JAGHSJ010000118.1, on the reverse strand, counting down.
ATTATTAGTTGTATCATTTTTGTCCCAGCAATATTAACGGCTAAAAATGAAGACAAAGCAGCAGCAGAGTTAAGTGAAATTTATAATGATCAATTTGTTGTTACAAAATCAACAGTTGGCGCGGTTAATGATGATTTTGACATTACTGTTCAGTCTGAGAAATCGAAAATTGTGTATGATTTTATTTCAAAAGATCGTGACTATTCAGGGGAATACTATGCTGAAAATGTAAATGCCAAAGTAAATGAATTAGTTCAACCAATTGTTGGCGAAGAAACAATGGTCATGTCCAATGTTTTCCAAGATGGATTACAAGAAGAGATTGCACTAGAAGATGCAAAGGTTGAAAAAGCAGCCGTTCATTTATTAGTGGAGCAAGATTTAACAGAAGAAATGGCACAACAAATTGCACATACATTAAAGGCGCAATTTGGGGAAATTCCTGTTGCAATTGAAGCGTATGTAGTAGATGAGGAAGGCATTTTTGATGGAATTAAAACAGAAGTGCGAAACTTTTTCCAACTAAGCAAAATTGATGCAGATAGCTTTATCAAATTTAAATTCCATGAACAAAAATTTGATCTTTAATAAAAATGAAAAGCGACGAGCCCAATTCGAAGGGTTCGTCGCTTTTTGGTTCAATTAAAATTCTTCATCAATTTTAGAAGACGTTTTAAAAAATCGGAATTTTCCTGTATCCAAACGTTTTTCTGTGTTTTCCGAGATGCGTTGTGAGCAAGACGGGCACATAAATGTGTGAATCGGACGATTGCGCAATTTTTTTGCTAAAGGTAAATCATTGGGTAAATCATGTATTGTATCACAAATAACACATTTTACTCGCATGAAACAACCTCCTATTGAATGCGAATTGCACGAATGTTTTTAATTGGATTTTCGATATTAGAGCCATCACCGAATAATAAGTAAACAGGACCATCCTCTGATAGAGGTTTACCATCTTGACAAAATTTGAAAATAAAGTTTGTTGCTTCTTCTAATGGAAAAACAACTTCTTCGTCAGTTGTGCATTCAAACACTACTTCTGTTGCATCTGCATTAATAACGGCATTTTTTAAGAATGGTTTAATTTCCATTCCAAATGTGCCTGTCATCATACCTTTACGGTCAAATTTACGTTCCGTTTTTAATGTTGGAGGGAATACAGCGCCTTCCATAATTTCACGTGACCAATGTTTCCCCATATCACGTAAATACTTTTCGTTATCTTCTTCTACTTTTTCTGTATGGAAATATGTAGTCAAATCTAGTTTACGATCATCAAAAATCCATACTGTTGGATCTAATGTCAACTGGTATTTGACTGCACCTTTAATTGGAATAATTGTTTCGACCATGAGTAAGTCCCCCTTAGCTTTTATCCTTTCTTATTATAGCGCGATTCAATTGAGAAAGAAATATAATTGAATTGAATGTAAAACATACAAAGACGCTTGCAATTTTTAGTGTAAAAAGATACACTTTATTAAGATAGAATCGAAGAAATATCATAGATGGGGGCGTCCTCATGGATACGAAAGCACAAGCTTCCTTTCAGGAAAAAGCGTTAGAGCTATTAATTGCGGATGCAGATAAAATTGCTCAACTAATTCGCGTACAAATGGATAACTTGACAATGCCATCTTGTCCATTATATGAAGAGGTTTTAGATACACAAATGTTTGGCTTATCACGTGAAATTGAATTTGCAGCGAAACTAGGCTTAATTGAACGTGAGCAAGGGAAGAAAATTCTAGACTCACTAGAGAAAGAACTTTCTTTATTACATGATGCGTATACAGAGAAATAAAAGAAAACTCAAACCGCAATTGTGCGTTTGAGTTTTTTTTTCAAAAGATGGGGTTCGGTATATGAAACTATATTTTAAAAATTATTTTCGGAATTTTGATTATGGCTTGCTATTTGTATACATTTTCTTAATGTTATTTGGGCTTGTTATGATCTATAGTTCAAGCATTTGGGTAGCAATAGTTTATAAA
>JAGHSJ010000122.1 GCA_018065935.1 Candidatus Kurthia equi | reverse complement strand
TTTATTTTTTACTGTAGTATTTTCAATGTAATAAATTATGTTGCAAAGTTTTTAGGAGGAATTGCATGCAAAGTCAACAACTTATACAGTTGGAAAGGAAGTTTAGACCCGAAATTGAAGGGCTACGTGTTGTAGCAGCATTGCTTGTAGCAATGTATCATATCTGGTTTAACAGAGTATCTGGCGGAGTAGATGTATTTTTCGTTGTATCTGGTTTTTTAATTACAACTTCAATTATTTCTACAATTAATCGCACGGGTCATATTAAATTCCTTCCATATATCTCAAAATTATTAAAACGTTTACTACCTTCCGTATTTTTCATATTAGCAGTTGTCCTTATTTTAAGTTACTTTTTCTTACCGGAATCTATTTTAAATAAAACACTAAAAGAAATTGTTGCTTCTATGTTCTATTATGAGAACTGGCAGTTAGCTATTTCCAATACTGATTATTTAGATTCACAACAAATGAAAACACCAGTTGAACATTTCTGGGCTATGTCTATTCAAGGGCAATTCTATGTGATTTGGTTTATCTTATTCGCTGCAATTGTATTTTTAATTAAAAAATATAGTGTGAAAAATACACGCTTATTAATGAATCTTATTTTAGGTACACTAGCAGTGTTGTCATTTGGTTATTCAATTTACTTAACATCTGTAAATCAGCCATTAGCTTATTTCCATACGTTTACACGTGTTTGGGAATTCTCACTGGGTGCTTTATTATGTATTAACCTTTCTTATATTAAAATTAGTCGCTTTGTGGCTACAATAATTGGTTGGGTAGGTCTTATCGCTTTAGTACTTACGGGTGCATTATTTAATGTTTCAGAAATGTTCCCAGGTTATGTCGCTCTTTGGCCAATTACATGTGCTATTTTCATTTTATTATCAGGCACAAGAAATACAAAATTCGGTGTGAAACGTATTTTAGCATCGCCCATCCTTGTTAAACTAGGCGGCTTGTCATTTGGTATTTACCTATGGCACTGGGTGCTTCTATCTTTCTACCACTATCAAATAGATACAGGTAATCCAAGTATCTTAGTAGGTATCTTGATTATTGTTGTGTCATTTATCTTATCTCACTTAATGACTAAATTTATTGAGAAACCAATTCGTGATCAAAAATTAATGCGTGATGCATTTAAACGCATTTCTATCATTGGTATAGTTAATGTGATGCTAATTACATTCTTTGCATTATCAATTGTTTTGCAAGAAAATGAAACAGCTAAGTCAAAAGAAAATGGAAGCTATCCTGGGGCTGTAGCAGTACTTGGGAAAGTAAAAGTTCCTTCTGTTGATCCAATACCAAGCTATGCCAATGTTTTCAAGGACTTACCACAGTCACATATTGATGGTACAAACCAAACTTTAGATAAAACTGAAGTGAAGGTTGGTAAGTATGGCGTACAAGAAAACTATGATGCTACAGTTGCAGTCATTGGTAGCTCGCATTCAGAACAATGGTTAGGAGCCGTTCTAAAAGCCACAGAAAATAAAAATTACCGCGTGTTAAATATCACGCGTTCGGGCACTAGATTTTCGAGTGGTTATAAAGAGGGCGACAAAAAACAAATTTGGGTTGAAAATGCAACTAAGTATATTAAAGAATCTGATATTGATTTAGTTATTACGCATGCTACGGCTGCTGATACAAGAAATCAAAAAATCCAAGATGCTTTAGCCGACCAATTACAACTATTAGCAGATGATGGCATTAAAGTGTTGGCATTACGTGATAATCCGCGTTATACATTTAATGTGTTAGAATCAATTGAACAAAATGGTAAAGAAGCTACTATTGAAAAAATGAATAAAGAAGAAAATCAATTAGATGAACAAGCTTGGAAGTTACTAGCAGAACAGCATAAAGACTTTAATCTATTAGATTTAACGAAGTATTTTAAAAATGAGGATAAATTCCAACCGATTATCGGGAATGTCGTAATCTATCGCGACTATGACCATATTACAAATACGTACGCTGAATCATTTGCTCCAATTTTCGAGCCACAAATTGATAAGATTATAAAAAGTAAATAATTTTTAACATGTAAGTAACGTCCTATTTTTTAAAATAGGACTTCAAACTGCATCTCAATGGTTAGGTAGTAAACTAACAGTTGAGATGCGGTTTTTTTTTTGAACTTTTCAGCAGTCATTTCAAAGTGAATATTTGAATTTTCGGTTCTATACTATTTGTTGGGGTTTTCAAACAATACCACCTCTGCTCGACGCTTTCCGCGGGCCTCGCTTCAACTAATTCTTTGCGTTTAAACGCAAAGAATGGATTTTCCTGTCCTCAGGATGAGGATTGGATAAGCACAGCGATAG
>JAGHSJ010000003.1 GCA_018065935.1 Candidatus Kurthia equi | reverse complement strand
GTATTAGTAATTGATTTATTCCAATTTAACTCATTCATAAGTGATGTATTAAAAAATAATTTATTAAAAGACTCTCCAGAGATGTATATACAATCTATAAAGCTGCAAATAGAGGAAAAAATCCGAGAAGTTTTTTATAGAAATCAAGATTTTTCTGTTTCCTTAGAGTCAGATAAATATATTGTATTTTGCGTTGTTTCTAAAACAGATGGTGAGGTTGAGATTTATGAAGAAGTTTATGCAAAATGTATACAATTTTTAGAGAGTATAAAGGAAATTGGAATTGAGGCGTCTGTTGGGATAGGCAGAGTAGGAAGCGATTTGAAGTCTTTACATAATGCGTATTATACGGCGTGGGAAGCATTAAGAATAGGTAAAAAGTTAAATAAGACCCCTAAAATATACTATATTAATCACTATATTATCGAAGAATTATTTTCGTATGTACACCAGGAATTTTCGGAAAACTATATCAATCATACTCTTAAAGAATTAAAGCAATTATCTAATTTTGATGAAATGTTTCAGACTATTATTGTTTGGTGTGAAACGAATTTTAGCGTAGTTAAAGCTGCAAAACAACTAAACATACACCGTAACACACTCTTATACAGACTTGAGAAACTAAGTGAATTAACAGGCAAGGATTTAAAGGATTTTAAATCTGCAGTATCACTTTATTTAGCTATAAAGCTAGATATATTAAATTCATAATGAATTATGCAAATAGCACAAAAAACCATGTTTTTATATCATGTTTTTTGTGCTATTTGTCTAGTGTTTAAAAAGAATCGTACAGTTATCATTTAATTGTCGGAATTATTAAAAAATGGAGGCGTGTACATGGGGGTAATTGACTGGATTCTTATTGTGCTTTATTTCGTGTTTATTGCTGTGATTGGGTACCAAACGACCAAAAAGGTTAAAACGGTAAAGGACTATAACGTTGCAGGGGAAAAAATATCTTGGACAATTTTGTTCGCGAGTTTATCGGCTTCAATTTTGGGTGGCGGAGCTTCTACAGGGATGGCCGGAAACGTTTATAAAGAGGGCTACGTATTCATGTTTGCTTTCTTTGCATACGGGATAGCGAGTATTTTAATTGGGATTTTTATAGCTCCAAAACTAAAAAAATATAAAAATGCTCAAACAGTCGGCGATATTATGCAAGTTCATTATGGAAATAAAGCAAAATTGATTACAGGAATATTATCTGTTGGACTTTGTACAGGAATTTTAGGCGGGCAGGCTTTAGCAATCGGTACTATGTTAAATGTTATTTTAGAGATTCCGCCTTTAGTGGGGATTCTTATAGGAATGGGTTCAGTTATATTATATACATCGTTTGGGGGCGTAATGGCTGTAATACAAACGGATGTTTTACAGTTTGTATTATTAGGTGTCATTCTTCCTTTAACATTAATAATTGGTATTAATGCAGTAGGTGGAGCAGAAGTTTTAATAGCAAATGTACCTGATCTGCATTTCACATTTTTAGGAGAATGGGGAATTGCTACTTTTATTGGTTTATTCATCACATTTTTATTAGGGGAAGCTTTAATACCACCCTACACTCAACGTGTATTTACTTCCAAAGATCCAGAAAGTGCAAGTAAAGGGTATATTATTTCTGGTTTCTTCTCATTTGGGTTCTACTTTGTAACGGCAACATTAGGTTTAATTGCGTTTGTATTATATCCAGATATTCGGACAGATACGGCACTCCCTGCAATCGTTAAACAATTACTCCCAGTTGGTATCACAGGTTTAGCTGTAGCAGCTTTATTAGCAGTAATTATGTCGACGGCAAGCTCCTTTTTAAATTCAACAACAGTATCATTTATGCGTGATGTTTTTCCATTTATTAATAAAAAAACTATCACGGATAAACAAGAACTCTTTATTGGGCGTGTTTTAACAGCAGTCATTGGTGTAATTGCAGTCATTTTTGCATTGAACGTACCAAGTATTATTTCGGCCTTAGAATATTCGTATTATTTATGGGCCCCAACTATAGTATTCCCGTTAGTAATAGGGATTCTATTAAAGATAAAAAATCCAACCGCAGGAATTGTTTCAATTATTGTTGGAGCAATTACAACAATTATATGGACATTTGTTTTAAATGAGCCATTTAGTATGTCAGGAGTAGCACCAGGGTTTGTAGCTAATATTATTGCGTTCTGCATAACACACAATATTACTAAACAGTCTGGGCTCGAAAAAGTTAATTATTCCGATCATGAGGAGCTGGTAAAAAATGATGTTATTTAATATTTTATTGTACGGTATTCCTATAATTTTGATTGTCGCAACATTATGGACCGGAATTACATGTGCAAAATTTTATAAAGAGGATATTATCGACTCAAAATAAGACTATATATCATTTAAAGGGGTTATAACGATGAAAAGAATAGTAGCGGTATTAGGTGGAGGAAATGGGGGCCATACATTGGCTGCGGATTTGTCCTTAGCTGGTCATGAAGTTAGATTGTTCGAAATGGAAAAGTTTAAAGGGAATATGCTTAGCGTATTTGAAACAAGAAAAATTGAATGTGTTGGGGAAGTACTCAGCGGTGTAGCCGACATTTCTTTGGTGACATCATCCATTGAAGAAGCAATTGAAGGGGCAGAAGTTATTTTAGTAGCTGTCCCGGCATTTGCGCATAAAGGGTATGCTGAACTGCTTGCTGAAAAGGTGAATTCTAACCAACTTGTAGTTTTATTACCAGGAACGCTAGGATCATTAGAGTTCGTCAACACTTGGAAAGAGTTAAATGCAAATAAAGATGTAGTGATTGCAGAATCAGATACTTTACCTTATGCTACGAGACTTGAAGGACCAGGAAAAGTACGAGTAAACGTTAAAATCCTTGTTCAAATAGGTGTATTCCCAGCAACTAAAACAGACTGGGCAGAAAATATATTAAAAGATATCTTAAATGTAAGAATGGTTAGTAACGTATTAGAGGCTGGGCTGAGTAGTATGAACCCTATCGATCACCCCCCAGGCACGATTTTAAATGCTGGTCGTATTGAACGTTCAAATGGGGATTTTTATATTTACGAAGAAGGTATGACACCTTCTGTAATACGTGTAATGGAACAATTAGATAATGAGCGCATAGCAATAGGAAGCAAATTTGAACTATCCTTAATGACAATTGGCGATTTACTTCACACTTCAGGATATGGACCAAAAGGAGATACATGGGAAGTTTTAAATGGTAGCCGTAGTTTAACACCGATTAAAGGACCTAGTAATTTAAATTCGCGATATTTAACAGAGGATATTCCTTTTGGCTTAAAAACTTATGCTTCAATTGCTACTTACTTAGGCATTAAAACACCAGTTATGGATTCTTTAATAACTTTGGCCACTATATTAGTAAATGAAGATTTAGAAGATCAGGGTAGAACAATTGAGGATTTGGGTATAAATGGAATGTCTGTTTCGGAGATAAAGGAATATGTAACTACAGGTCAAATTCTTATAGCTAAGTAATAGTTTAAAAGGTTATTAGACATCTCTATATTATCATCGAAAAGGCACGAACTGTTTTAACAGCGTTTCGTGCCTTTTGGTGTGTTACCAGATCTTTATTTGGAAACGTTATTCACAATAGTAATCCAATCTCATGAGGGCGTTCATCAGTAACCTTAGGGTTGGAATAACCTTCGCCTAACGCAGTCTTTTGATAATTTCTCGTTCATTTAGAGGTTGAACAGGACGATGATTATCTG
>JAGHSJ010000096.1 GCA_018065935.1 Candidatus Kurthia equi | reverse complement strand
ATTTTATATGAATTTAATTCTAATACATTTTAAATAAAAAATACGCAATTTTAATTGGCACTGACCCCCGTAAATGAGAATTAAATAAAAACACCTCCAAGTTGGATTTGGTACAATATAATCAAATGCTCATGGAGGTGGCTTTTTATGGTTAAAAAACGTGTGGAGACGGTGGTATTATTGTCAAGAAAATAGAATAACAAGCTATAAAACTGTCGAAATAGGTGGCTTTTAGGATTTTAACAGAAATCAGTTCTATAATAAATTAAAAATCGTGTTGGTAGAAAAATCGTCTACTTCTACCAACACGATTTTACAAAGAGCCATTACTTACATCTCTTTTTCTCCTGTAAAACTATTGTATCTTGATACTTTAAGGAGTTTCCATCATTCAATCTGTTAACCGTTATTTTTTGGATCTAAACGTAATAACATAGCATTAATGGCGACGATGACTGTTGACACAGACATTAGGATTGCTCCTAATGCAGGGCTTAATGTGATACCAATAGGAGCCAAAATTCCTGCAGCTAGAGGGATAGCTATAAAGTTATAACCAGCTCCCCAAAATAGGTTTTGTTTCATTTTACGAGTTGTTTTGTGTGCTAAATCAATGAATGATCCAATATCTCCTGGATCGGATTGAGTCAATATGACATCAGCTGAATCCAACGCAACTTGAGTTCCAGCACCTATAGCTATACCAACATCTGCTAAGGCAAGAGAAGGAGCATCATTTACACCATCACCTACCATGATAACTTTCTTTCCTTCATCTTTAAGTGTTTTAACTAACTCATATTTGTCTTGTGGAGATTGATTTGATCTATATTCAATCCCTAAATCTACTGCCGCGCCTTGAGCCGCTTTTTCATTATCACCTGTTGCCATAATTGGTCGAATATTGTTCTTTTTAAGAGCTTTAATTAACTCTTTACTCGTTGGTTTTAATTCGTCCCCTAAAGCTACAGCACCAATGGCATCATCATTTTCTACTAAGACACTAAGAGTTGCTCCTTTTGGAGTATCCATATCAAGATTACGTCCATAGGCTTTTTGACTGATTAATTGGTAACGGTGCCCACCTGCTTTACCCTCTACTCCAGAACCGGAAATCACATCAATCGAATCAAAAGATGCTGGACGTATATTTTGCTGCTCGGCGAAACTTATAATTGATTGAGCAATTGGGTGGCTAGATCCTCCTTCAATACCTGCCAATAAGGCAATGATTTCCTCTTTTGTATATTTGTCATTAAGAAGTTTTACATCTAATACTTTAAATTCACCAGTTGTTAAAGTACCCGTTTTATCTAAAATAATCACATCTGCATCTTGAGCTATTTCTAAGGCTTGGCGGTCTTTTACTAGTAAGCCACGGCTAGCTCCTAAGCTTGTGCTACGGGCGGTTACCAATGGAATAGCCAGACCCAATGCGTGCGGACAAGCAATAACTAATGTAGTAATAGTAAATATAACTGCCGTTGGGATATCTCTAATAATCATCCACACTACAAAAGCAATTAGCGCGACAATAACAGCAATATAGAAGAGCCACCCTGCAACCTTTTGAGCAATATTTTCTGCTCTGGAAGGCTGACTTTGAGCTTGGCTGATTAAATTCTGAACTTGAGAGATGAAGGATTGATCACCTGTCTCATTAACTTTAATATAAAGAACCCCTTCTCCATTTGTTGAGCCTCCGATTACTTCATCGCCAGGGCCTTTTTTTACTGCTTTTGACTCCCCAGTTAGAAGAGCTTCATTTAAACGTGATTCGCCACGCTCGATAATCCCGTCTGCTGGCACATTTTCTCCGGCTTGAACACGAATTAAATCACCTACCTTTAAGTCAGCAACTGGTCGTGTTTCAATTGAATCGTCTTCTAATACAACGTGAGCATCTTTCGGCACTAACTTAGCCAATGCTGCTTGTGCGTCTCCTGCTTCTCCAATAGCTTTCATCTCAATCCAGTGACCTAATAGCATGATTAATAGTAATGAAGCAAATTCAAAGAAAAAGTCCATCACGTGTTCACCCGTTACGTAGGTAATGATCACAGCATAAATACTGTATAAATATGAAACACTTATACCTAAAGAAACGAGTGCCATCATTCCAGGTTTTTTTTGTTTAAATTCGTCAACTGCACCTTGATAGAATGGACGTCCGCCATAAATAATTAATATAGTAGATAAAATAGCTACTACAATATCAGAATATGGAAAAGTAAACTGGAATGGTAGTTTAAATCCATGCAAAGGGGAAAAGAACATAATAATGATTCCTAGTGGCAATGACTTTAAGAAAAGTTCCTTAAAGCTTCCGTGATGATGGTGGGCATGCCCTCCCATTGCGCCATGATCCATTTCACTGTGATCCATATTGCTGTGATCCATCTGACTATGTTCCATTTCATTATGGTCGTGTTTTGAGTGATCAATGTCGCCGTGATTATGATGACTATGTGACGAATGTTTTTTGTTATTTCTCATTTTTAATTCCTCCTTATACTTAATGATGATGTAAATGACACTCGCATTGTTCTTCTGGACAATTGCAAGCCACTTCTTCTACTGCGAAAGATTTTTTCATCTCTAATATTTTTTCTAGTCGATCTATATCATCGAAGCTTAAAACATGATCTTCAATGATGCTTCCGATTACATTTCCGACTTTCTTATTGCAAATACGGTTAAAAAAATCTTCTGCATAATCCCTTACGGCTTCTTTCTCTACAATATTGGCAGTGTAAATAAACTTTCTACCTTCTTTCTCTGTATTTAGTACGCCTTTTTCAACTAATCGACCTAATATCGTTTTGATAGTGGATTGTGTCCAGTCCATTTTTTCTTGCAATACGGAAATGACTTTTTTACTAGTTACTCGATCATTTGCCCAAACTACACGCATGACTTCCCATTCTGCATCTGTGATATAAGTATTAAATTCTATTGTGCTCATTCTCCTTCCTCCTGGTTGTCTACAGATGTAAACGAATATCTTTAAAATAAGTTTACCATTGTAAACGAATTAGGTCAAGTCTTTTTATTAAATTCTCACTTTTTGGGGTCAGTCCCTTAAAACATGCTATTTTTATCATTGATAAATATTAATAGCTAACTTTCCGAAAAACAACTATTTTTTATACAAAAAAGACATCCAAGAGAAAATTCTTGAATGTCTGTAAACGTTGATAGTATCGTATTGATTAACGTTTTGAGAATTGTGATGCTTTACGAGCTTTCTTCAAGCCTGGTTTGACAAGGTTTTGTTTTAGGTAATTTCTTAACAGCTTGATATCAGTAACTGATAGATTTCCAATATCTTTTTATTTGATAAATTGTAAAATAAAGTGCAACAAAAAAACTCATAGCCCCTCAATCGTGTAAACTATAAGTAACCACACTAACAAGAACACGAGAGGAATCTATGATCTATCACCATCTTACCATAACT
>JAGHSJ010000260.1 GCA_018065935.1 Candidatus Kurthia equi | reverse complement strand
ATTATAAAGAACATAGAGCACTATTGATGGAAAGGGATGGGGAAATGAAAATTATTACATTCATAGAAAATGGTCGTCAACGCTTGGGAGCTATAGATGGAACAACAATAATTGATTTAAATCGAGCGACAGAGGAACTTTTAAAATCTCAGGGGAAGATACGTGCTATGCAAGTAGCAGAAGCTTATGTACCAAATGATACAAAAGGCTTCTTAGAGGGAGGTGAAGAAAGCTTCGTATATGCACAACAAGCGATTGAATATGCTTTAAGTAATAAATCTTCTGTACAGCTAACATACGATAAGAGAGATGTAACAGTTGGTGCACCAATAACTAATCCTGGAAAAATCATTTGTGTAGGTCACAATTATCGTGACCATATTTTAGAGATGGGGAGAGAAATTCCTGAAAATCCAGTTATATTTGCAAAGTTTTCAAATACACTAATTGGACCACAAGAGGATATTCCTTTTTATCCAATTTCTACGCAATTAGATTATGAGGCTGAATTTACGTTTGTTATGGGGAAACAAGCAAAAAATGTTTCTGAAGATGATGCATTAGATTATGTAGCTGGATATACCATTACAAATGATGTGACTTATCGTGATATTCAACGTCGTACAATGCAATGGTTACAAGGTAAAACAGTAGATGGAACAGCGCCAATGGGACCTTATTTAATTACTACTGATGAGTTAACTGATGCTTCTAATTTAAATGTCGTATTGACAGTTAATGGAGAAGAGCGCCAGCGTACGAACACGAATAACTTAGTATTTACTGTTGAAAAACTCGTTTCTTTCTTATCGAATCTAGTCACTTTAGAGCCTGGAGATGTTATTTTAACAGGTACACCAGGTGGCGTAGGATTTGCAATGGATCCACAAGTATTTTTGAAAGATGGAGATGTTGTAAAAGTAGAAATAGATGAGATTGGATTTATTGAAAATAAAGTTAAAACAAGTTCTTAAGGGGAGACTTAATTGTGAATATTTTAATTGCTGAATTAGATAGATTTCAATTAGCCACTAAAAATATGAAGGAATTATTGTCTGAAATTGATGAAGATATATTTCATAAAAAACCATCGGAAAAAGAATGGTCAGTTGCACAAATCGCTTCGCATGTAAAAGAAGCCATTTTATTTTGGTTAGATGATATTAGAGCCTTACAAATTGTCCCAGAGGCAAAATGGGGAAGAAACATGGAGCATGTTCGCAGGTTGGCTGCTGTAGCAGATCGTGTGACGGAAAATTTAACACCTAAAATGGCAATTAAAAACTTAGATGGATTAGATGAAGTTGTAACGCATATATTTACGACAATTACAGAAGATCAACTGAAAACAATTACAAATAGTTATAATCCGAATTTTGATGGAAAGCCTTTATCCTTTATTGTTGAGCATTTAATTGTGACACATGCGGAAGGTCATTATGACCAAATGGTCCGTCATTTAGCTAAAGTTAAGGCAAGTCACTAAGTTGGCTAGTAGTTCTAAAAAAAAGAATGGAGTGTCTAAAATGGAAGAAAATAATGATTTTTTACAAGATGCAGATGTTCAAGATTTTGATCGTGAAATTCAGCAATATCATTTAGGACCACTTTGGCATGCAATTCCTGATTTAATGAAGCATAGTCCAGAGCCACATGCACAAGCTTATCTATGGAAGTACGATTTAATTTATAAAAAATTAATGGATGCAGCAACTATTTTTACACCAGAGCGTGGAGGCGAACGTCGCGCAATTTATTTCCAAAACCCTGGCTTAAATTATCGCAAACCATGGGGATGGGCTTCTACAACTCAAACACTTTATACGGCGGTTCAACTATTACTACCTGGAGAAGAAGCACCATCACATCGTCATGCTCAAAATGCGCACAGATTCATTATGGAAGGTGAAGGGGCATATTCTATTGTAGATGGTCAGCGTGTATTTATGGAACGTGGGGACTATGTGATTACACCGGCGGGATCTTGGCATGGTCATGGCCATTTAGGTGATAAACCTATGATTTGGATGGATACATTAGATATTCCAACGGTTTATTATGCAGCAGGTACTTTCTTTGAAAACTATGAGGATCAACTACAAAAACCGGAATTGCCTGATAATTATACATCTAATCGTTATTTAGGTGGTATGGTTCGCCCAATTAATGATCGCTATCCTAAGAGTGTTCCAGTAGGAAATTATAAATGGAATGGAACAATTGCAGCTTTACGCGGTCTCGAAAAATTTGAAGAGCCTGATTTATACGATGGTTATGCAGTGGAATTTATTAATCCATCCAACGGAGAAACTGCCGTACCAACGATTGCAGCTTGGATGCAATTATTACCAAAAGGCTTCCATTCAAAAGCGCATAGACATACCCATTCATCCGTGTACCACGTACATGAAGGGTCTGGATATACGATTATTAATGGCACACGTTTTGATTGGTCAAAAGGGGATTACTTCGTTGTACCAAACTGGGCTATTCATGAGCATTTTGCTGAAGAAGAGAGCCTACTATTCCAATCAAATGACTTACCAATCATGGAAAAATTAAATTTAGAGAGAAAAGAAATCTACGATAAAAATAATGGGCATCAGTTTATTAAAGACGAGTTTAAACCAATTATTTTGCCGGTCACTAGATAAAAAAAGGAAAGTACTTTGTAGTACTTTCCTTTTTCACTAATACATACGCTATTTCTAAACAAGGGGTGAATAATATGACAGTTGTTCAAGTTGAAGAAATTATGGTGAAGTCCAAATTTACTAAATTCCATCGCTGGTTATTATTTTGGGGAATGTTTTTAATGGCATTTGAAGGATATGATTTAGTTGTTTTCGGTACGGTTGTACCACGATTAATGGAAGACTGGTCCTTATCCTCTGTGACGGCAGGATCATTAAGTAGCTATGGATTAGTAGGAATGATGATTGGTGCCATTACTTTTGGGATAATGGCAGACCGAATTGGACGAAAAAAAGTAATCATTATCAGTTCACTCTTGTTTAGTATTTTCACAGGTCTCTGTGGATTTGCTCCAGACCCAACATGGTTTGCGGTAGCAAGAATATTAGCCGGTATTGGTTTAGGGGGTATGATGCCAAACGTAATCGCATTAATTACTGATTACGCGCCAGGAAAAAAACGCGCAATTCTAGTAGCAATTTTAATGTGTGGATACTCATTAGGTGGTATTTTGGCACCTGTTTTAGGCATGACAATTATGCCTGAATTTGGCTGGGAATCTGTATTTTGGGTAGCATTCTTACCTATTTTAGTTATCCCATTTGTGATGAAACAATTACCAGAATCGCCAAGCTATTTATTACGTTCAGGCAAAAAACAAGAATTTGCGAATATATTAAATAAAATGCATGACAATAAAGAATTCCATGCGGGACAAGATTTTCAAATGCATGAAAATAAAATTCAAAAACAAGGACCCGCTGATTTATTTAAAAATAATTTAGCATTAAGTACGATTTTATTTTGGATTATTTTCTTCTGCTGTTTATTAATGATTTTTGGCTTAAATACTTGGTTACCAAATTTGATGATTGCTGCAGGATATGGATTAACTTCAAGTTTAGCTTTCTTGATCGCTCTACAGTCCGGTTCAATTATCGGTTCTCTAATATTCGGTACACTAGCGGATAGATATGGCTTTAAGCGTGTATTAGTTCCTTTAGCAATCTCTGGCGCCATTGCATTAACTTTACTTGGTCTAGGCGGAAATCATGTGTGGATTTTCTTCTTAGTCATGGTAGCAGGAGCAGCTTCTATTGGTTCTCAAAACATGGCACAAGCATACGTATCTAACTACTATCCAGCGGCTATTCGTTCAACGGCTCTCGGCATGGCATCCGGTTTCGGTCGAATAGGGGGAATGATAGGCCCATTGATGGGTGGCGTGTTATTAGGGATGACTTTACCAAATGTCATGAATTTCGTGGCATTTGCGATTCCAGGGCTTATTGTAGCCATTGCATTAGCTTGTATTCCAAAACGAAAAGTGACGATAGGAGAAGTTCGGCCACCAGAAGAACAAACAGAGGAAACTGTCTCACAATAAATAATATGTTAAATTCATAAGATGACTTCGGAGAATTTGTCCGAAGTCATTTTTTATAGATAGGAAAGTCCAAAATATATGCAAATTGATTTATCTTTTTATATTGTTGAAATCCATTTTTAAATGTTAGTTCAAAAGGGTGTAACATCTATTTGTTTTTCAACTGTATATTTAGTCAAAATAAAACTGCTCCCCAATTTTGTTTAATAATTGGAAGGCAGTTCATTTTAATATGTGAAATCAATCAGTTTTGAAAAAATTATTTATTATAACCAAAAATGGCTGACATCTCTTTAATAATCGGCAAAATATTTTGTACGAATTCACTATTTATTTGCGAAGGAATATCTTCTGTAAACCCGACAACTCCAACAGCACCCATAATTTTATTTTCATGATTTAAAATGGGAAAGCTGATAGAAGAGACATGGCGTACGAGGGGCTCCTTAGCATATGCAAAATGCTCACTCTTAATTTGATTTAATTCATGTTCTAATTCTTTGTATTGTATAGTTGAAAGTTGTTCTTTCTGCCATTGCGCTACACTTTCATCCTCTTTAAAGGCTACAAATATTTTCCCAACAGAAGATAGTGGTGGGAGCTCAGTGCTAATAGAAGCTCCAATATTTAAGCCGGCATTGGAGTTGGCAATTTGTGTAATAACAGGTCGATCATTTATCCAACTAGCTAAAAGCGTTGTCATGGATGTGAGTTTATTAATTTCTTTTAAATACTGTAAGAGTCGATTCATAATTTCATCACTATTGACGAGTTTGCTCCCGTATTTTAAAAGTTGGTAACCTAAAGAATAATCACCTTGTCTAGGATCTCGATAGACTACACCTGCTAATGTAAGTGTATTTAAGTATTTGTATAAATTACTTTTTGTAATGCCTGTTTGTTCTTGAATTTCAGTGAATTTCATTGAACGGTTGGCATTAGAAATGAGTTCAATAATCTGAAGTCCTGTAGTAAGGGAACTAATTGTTGAGTTATTGGACATGGTAGAAAACGCCACCCTTCTTTTTTATGAAATAGTCCAGTCTATATCCATTATTATATACATTTAGAC
>JAGHSJ010000037.1 GCA_018065935.1 Candidatus Kurthia equi | reverse complement strand
AACGGATTAAAGATGATAAAAAGTTTAGCAAATGCTTCAAAATATAGTTTTCGCTTAGTATCCTTTAAGGACACCTTTAATCAGGTGTCTTTTTTTAGTTTGTAAACCTATACTTTAAGGACACCTTCATTTAGGTGTCTTTTTTAGTTTGTAAAAGTATTATTTTTTAATAAACGTTTATAATTGGAGGCGTATATTTATAAACGTTTTTTAGGGAGATGAGTGTAATGCGTACAAAAATATTTGGTTACATACGAGAGTTTCGACTGCCGAACAGAATATTGCGCGTCAAGAAGTGAAGATGAGGGCACTTGGGATTGATGAATGGGATATTTATGTTGATTTTGTGAGCGGAAAAGACTTTAACCGTCCGCAGTACCAAAATTTAAAGAGTCGGCTGCGTGAGGGGGATTTGGTCTATGTTGATGCGTTGGACCGCTTAGGGCGCAATTATGAAGCCATTATTTCTGAGTAGAAGGAAATTAGGCGTCAAATGAAGGCAGATATCATCGTTTTGGAAAATGAAACGTTGTTTGATAGTCGTAAATTCAAGGCAATGAATAGTGAGGACAGTCAGCTGGGGTCTTTAATGGAGGATCAGTTCTTATCGTTACTCTCTAATGTGGCTGATCAAGAGCGGAAGAAAATACTGAAGCGTCAAAAGGAGGGGATTGCAGCTGCACGTACGGCAGGTAAGAAGTTTGGTCGTCCAACGACGGGATTAGCTACTTTATCGAAGGAACAAAGAAGTATCCTCGAAGCCAATTTTGAGAAGTGGCAGCAAAAGGAACTTAAAGGTGTGGAATTCATGGAACTACTAGGGTTGAAGAAGAATACGTTTTATAAGATTGTGAAGGATTACAAAGAAAGTATACTATGATTTAGCATATGAAAGTTGGCTATTGAGGGACTTTCAAAATATCATTATAAAAAGAAAGTGAAATTTATAAAAAAGGTTTAATACAATAGCTTTTGAAGAGGTAAATTCGTGTGAAAATATTGTTTTATGTAAAGGGGATTTGTATGACGAATTTTCAAAGAGTGGATGCAATTAGTAACTCACATGTTGGTCGAGATTTTGAGGGTATTGCATATGCGTATTTTTCGGAACTAGGTAATCAAATCATCAGGGATGTCAGTTTGCCAATAGGGCTCGAGCAAAAGAAAAATCATCGCTTTGATTTAGGTACGCCGCCGTATGCAGAAGAGAAAATTATCATCGAATGTAAATCTCATCGTTGGACTTCGGGAGATAATGTGCCAAGTGCCAAGCTGAACGTCTGGAACGAAGCGATGTATTACTTTCATTTAGTGCCAGCAGGGTATCGCAAAATCTTTTTCATTTTGCGTGATTACAGCAATAAGCGTAACGAAACATTAGCTGAATATTATATCCGTACATACAGTCATCTCATTCCAAATGATGTGGAAATCATGGAATACGATGAGGTGAATCAGTCTGTTCGTGTTCTATGATGGATAAGTGGTAGGTAAATGTTGATGAATAAATTAGAATGTATCGAGGTAAATCTGCTGTTTATTGAGCAGTAAAAGGTTACGGCTATTTCCATAAGAGATTGCCCAAAGCTGGATGTCGAGCATTTATCTAAAGCTGCTCAAAGAAAAAATGTCGATGAGCGTTGCTTGGATTCAAGCCCTTACGGACAGTAAGCGTCAGTAGGTTCTTTCGTTATAGATAAAATAGCAAAAGTAGAAATTTCCACTTTTGCTAAGTACTCTTTTAGAATCTAAATGTAAGACAATCTTCGTGAATAACTTAAATCACCGATATACTTTCTAAAATAGCTAGCTCTAATTCTTAATAATTATGAACCGAAATATGCCGAAATCCAACCCTAATTATTAGTATTTTGCCAGTTTTGTATCTACCATAATTGTTTTACAAAATGAAAAAGCCCTGAATTTCATCAGGACTTTACATAGCTTAATCTACTACTAGTTGATTTTTGAAAATCTCCTCATTTTTAAACATTAGTAGCTTAAATTCGTTATAATTTTTCGCTGTTTTTGGAATTTGTAAACCTAATTTTGTTACAGCAATATCTTCTCTTGCACGCACATTATCTTCATAGGAAGATCCCACATTCATTCTTAGCTCTTTTTCAAGTGCTCCTTTACTTTCCGGGTATAAGTAATAGCCTTGTTTCGCATCAAAACGAAACATATACGCTAACACCTGCAAATAATCTTTGTTCCCTATATTCCCCATTGGTTTATATTTTGCATCAGCAATGACACGATTTTCCTGTATTTTGCTTAAAAAATCAGGATAAATCAAGCCGACTTTTCTAGTTTCGCTCGAAAATAATTGTTGTGCACCCTTTCCGCCTTTATTTTTAGGGTGGTAAAAGTGTTGACCAATTAATGAATGAATATATTCTTCCCATAACCATGCCCCATCAAATAAAATTCCATGAATTTGTTTCGAACCGGATCCGATATCATGTTTTTTATGTTGTAAAATCAGTATACAGAGGCGTTGTAACGCACGATATTCGTGGTAATAAGCATGGCGAATTGGATTTTTCTCATTTGCCATGCTTATTTTTCGACGATTATAATATTCATAATGAGTTGTCACTGCAATAACAGCAGCAACTTCATCTTTCGCCTTTACAAGTAATTTTTGTCCATAGGGCTTCTTCTTAATAAATTCAATCGTATGTCGGATTAACTCCATTAACTCATTATCATATGAAAATTCGCGTTGATTATAGGCGATTTTTCCAGTAAACGGTGTATTTTGTTTCATATGACGAGCGATGTCTATTGTACCTTTGACATGACTATCATTGTATTGATTCCTCTCATATGTCTTGTATGCCCCTTTTCGCATCGCTGCTTTTAAATACAGGGGGAAAAGGAAAATGAGTAAATTAAACAGACGATTTTCACTTGTTGCATCTGTTTCTAAGTCTACGATATTCGGTAAATCTAGTACGACCTCTAGTAAATATTGAAAAAAGTAGTCATGTTGACCTGTAGAAAATCTTGATTCAATAACGAGACGGTCTTTTCCATATCCTATAAAGCCCATTACATTACTTGATTGGTAACTATCATTTACTTGCTGTAGAATCATTTGCTCACGAGATATATCTTCAGCCTCTTTAATCATATCAGGAAATACAAAAACACCTTCTTTTTCAAGTTGTTCGAGTGTCTTGTTTGCGATTCGTTTTGTAAGAGCTTCAACGTTTGAAAAATTCGCCATATGCACAACCGTATTATCTTTTATCTTAAGCGTATGCATTGTCCTCACCTACTTTAGGTATAGTAGATGTATAAGCATCTTCAAATGATTTCATAATCGCCACTTCATCGTACATTCCACGAATATAATCTTGTAATAATGGATGTAAATAATCCAACCATAATGTGTCAAAACTCATCGTTTTCAGTTTCAAGAAATATGAGGCACCAATATGATAGTTTTCGTTCAATTCTTCCACATTCGAAATGGCTTGATTCAGATTACTCATACGAATAATGGCTTCCTCTTTCAATTCTTCACCTAGACATTCTAACATTTCTAAGCGTTCATCTGCTTTGATTTCAAGGAATCTAAAACGACGACGCATCGCAAAATCAAAACTATCGACAGAACGGTCAATATCATTCATTGTCCCAATAATATAGACGTTCTCTGGAATATAGAATTTGGCATTAGGATCATCATGTAAATTGGCATACTGCGTAGACACTTCTCCAGCCTTTCCACGATAGCCTGGATCAATCGCAAAGAATAATTCCCCAAATATTTTTGAAATCTCCCCTCGATTAATCTCATCAATAATGAAAATATAAGGTTTTAATTTAATTTGATTTGGACTAGATTCGATGACTGAGACCTTGCTAGACTGAATTTCTTTGAAAATAGCTAAGTTGTATGAATATTCTTGTGTTGCATTTATTTTGCCAAAAAATCGTGTAATATCTTTCACTTGATTAAATACTCGTCCTGATACAAGCATATCGTACAATTCATTTCTTTTTAGTTTTAAACTGTTGTAAACCTTATTTTCAGGAATAGAAATATGAATATACTGGTCATCCACACTCATCAGATAAAACGTAGTTCCATTTGATGTTTTGAAAGAGTATTCTCCCATCTCAATTCTAGAGAAAAAATTTGTCAAAACTTCTTGCGCAATAAATTCATTTTTTATTTCTTCTGATGTTTTCTGTGCATCTTCCCATTTCTTTTTCGCTTTAGCAACAAATCGTGTAAACACGCCATCTTGTAATTCAAAGCCCATTGAACCATCTGCATTTGTTTTAGGTCGTAATCCTTCCACAAAATCCGAATAATCATAGCTAGGATGGAATTGGACAAACTCAACCTGTTGTTTCTGTTCATCCGTAAGCAGTGTATACTCGTCAAAATAACCATTACTTATAATATCCGCTGCAATTTCCTTCGCTAAATATGATTTCCCGGTCCCTGGTGCCCCACGAAAAATAATGTTTTTTGACTCCATTAACTTTTCAGAATAAGGATTTAAATACCCTTTAAATTCTTGAATGGCTTCATCAACAACCAGTACTTCTTTTTCATTAATTTCAGCCTCTTTTTTAACTTTCTCTCGGTATGTCAAAACAAACTGTTCACCCGTTTCACCAAAGCGTTTCAAACATTCTTGTACAAAAACAATTGTTGAAAATATATTCCAACTATATATGACGAATGTTCTTTCTTTTTCGCCCCTGTATACAAGGAATTCAATTGTATTTCTAACTTTTTTAAAAGCGTCGACTGATGGAAAAATACCTCGAATGATTTCTGAATCTAAACGATACTGACAAATTGGGAAATCTTCTAATTCTTCAATTGGCAAAGCCGCTAGTTTATCTTCAAATACCTGGAAGGCTAAGCGAGCTAGCGTTTGATTGGAATTCTTTCTCTCCCCTTTATTAAACTGGCGACGAACGAGATTTCCATCGGCTTTTTTGAAATAGCTATCCAAAGGCTTATAATGATCACCTAAAGCCAAATTCTTCATTGTAAATCGTTCATCTGACGACGAAATACTGTCAGCAGTAATTACTAACTCATACTTTTCTTGTAATGTCTCTGTCATTAAATCTCTCTCCCGTAAGCTTATTTTAGTTGAAATTATGTAAAAAAAAAGAACTATACTATACTCTACACTAGAATTTCAACCACTTTGAAGATACATTATGATGCTTCATCATTCTTCCATATAATCTTGCTATAGTAATTATATTCTACAAATAATATAACATGTTCACAGTACATTATTTTGTATAGGT
>JAGHSJ010000352.1 GCA_018065935.1 Candidatus Kurthia equi | reverse complement strand
AGTATAACACATTAAAATCAATAGTCTATACTAATATGCTATGTTTTTATGGAAATTTCCATATGACATAAATGTGTCGGAAAATCATAGCGAATGGAGTTGACATATAAGGAAGTTTCTAATAATATAGTGTATTGAACGGATACTCTTATCCCGAGCTGGCGGAGGGTCAGGCCCTATGAAACCCGGCAACCTGCATCTACTTTCACGTGATGCGTTGGTGCTAATCTGAATGCAAGGTATTTCCTTGAACGATAAGAGTGAAAGGTGCTTACGAAATAATCCCTTTCTCTCATATGTATGTATGAGTGGAAGGGTTTTTTTATTTCTACAATGTATAATGATGATTAATCATTTTTAATATGTATATACTGGCACTTTCTATAAAAATCCTCGTGTAAAAAAGCAGTGAAAACTGGCTTGGAGTTTCATTTATTTGAAACACACATGGATAAAGAGTACCGTATCTTTTTCGAGGCGATCTCGTATAGGAGGAAACCATATTATGGCTCAACGTCGATTATTTACATCAGAAAGTGTTACTGAAGGACATCCTGATAAGATTTGTGACCAAATCTCTGATGCAATTTTAGATGCAATTATTTCAAAGGATCCAAATGCTCGTGTAGCATGTGAAACAACAGTTACAACTGGTTTAGTGCTAGTAGCTGGTGAAATCACAACAACAACTTATGTTGATATTAAAGGTATCGTACGCGATACAGTAAAAGAAATTGGTTATACACGTGGTAAATATGGATTTGACGCTGAAAATGTTGCTGTATTAGTAGCAATCGGCGAACAATCACCTGATATTGCACAAGGTGTAGACCAAGCTCTTGAAGCGCGTGAAGGTACAATGACGGACGAAGATATCGAAGCAATTGGCGCAGGTGACCAAGGTTTAATGTTTGGTTATGCAAATAATGAAACACCTGAATTAATGCCTTTACCAATTAGCTTAGCTCATAAGTTAGCACGTCGTTTAACAGAAGTGCGTAAAGCAGGTTTATTAACTTACTTACGTCCAGATGGTAAAACACAAGTGACTGTTGAATATGATGAGAATAATCATCCGGTACGTGTAGATACAATTGTTATTTCAACACAACATGATGAAGAAGTAACACTTGAACAAATCAATGAAGATCTTCGCAAACACGTAATTGCTGAAGTAGTACCAGCTGACTTATTAGATGAAGAAACAAAATACTTTATCAACCCAACTGGTCGCTTTGTAATTGGTGGACCAAAAGGTGATGCTGGTTTAACAGGTCGTAAAATTATCGTGGATACTTACGGTGGATATGCACGTCACGGTGGTGGTGCGTTCTCTGGTAAGGATGCAACGAAAGTTGACCGTTCAGGCGCTTATGCCGCACGTTATGTTGCGAAAAACATCGTAGCAGCTGGCTTAGCTGATAAAGCTGAAGTTCAATTAGCATACGCAATTGGTGTAGCTCAACCCGTATCTATTGCAATTGATACATTTGAAACTGGTAAAGTATCTGAAGCAGAATTAGTTGCAGCCGTACGTGAGTTATTCGACTTACGCCCAGCAGGTATCATTAAAATGCTTGATTTACGTCGTCCAATTTACAAACAAACTGCAGCATACGGTCACTTCGGTCGTACTGATTTGAATGTTCCTTGGGAAGCAACTGATAAAGCAGCTGCTTTAAAAGCGAAATTACTTAAATAAAACCAAACTAAAAAGTCCCAAAGCATTGTAATAATCTGCTTTGGGACTTTTTATGTGCTCAAAATAGTAATTAGGTTATACTAATTCGAATTATTGGATATTTCCAAGTTCTAATGAAGCAATTGTGCTGACTAATTTTTCTTTAGCAGCATCTTCATCAGCACCGTTTATTTCGATTGCTACGTCAGCGTCAGCAGGAATACCTAAAGACATAACCGCTAAAATTGATTTTAAGTTACTACGGTTGCCATTGAAAATAAGCTTGATTGTTGAAGCGAAAGCAGCTGAAGCAGATACGAGCATAGTTGCAGGGCGTGCGTGGATACCTTCCGCTGCTGTTACTGTGAATTGAATTGATTGCATAATGTAAAACTCATTTGAATGTTTGTGACTGTTTATGATTGATTTTAAATGTTTAATGCTTTAAAATCAACTTAAATAATAAAGGTGGGTGATGATTTTGCTCATAAATGAACGACAGGAATTGATTATTTCACTGCTTCATCAACACCAAACACAGACGCTTCAACAGCTAGTTGAGGCTACAAACAGCTCAGAGTCAACAATACGCAGAGATTTAACGGAGTTAGAGAAACTTCGAAAACTCGATCGTATCCATGGTGGGGCAACAATTAGTAACTCGTCTCTTGTCGAGAAAAGTTTGCATGAAAATTCAATTGAGCATCAAGAAGAGAAGAAGAAAATTGCAGAAATAGCAGCTACACGAATTGAAGATGGGGATTGCATTTTTATTGATGCCGGTTCTACAATGCTTCAATTACTCCCGCTATTAAAAGGAAAGAAAATTGTCGTCGTCACAAATGGCGTAACGCATCTAGAGTTTTTACATGAACTAGGAATTACCACATATTTGGTGGGGGGGCTATTAAAAGCCAGTACCCAAGCATTTGTAGGGACAATGGCTGTTCAAACACTTCAGCAATATCATTTTGATAGCGCATTCATAGGTGTCAATGGTTTTTCGGAGAAATACGGCTACACTACAGCTGACCCAGAAGAGGCAAGTGTCAAACGACAAGCAATTATCCAAGCAAAGAAAACCTATGCGCTTGCGGATTATTCGAAGTATCATGTTGTGAAATTTTCGAAAATTTCGAATCTACAGGATATTACATTGATCACAGCTGGTCTTAATCAAGCTCAAAAACAAAATTTAGAAAAATATGCTTTGGAGGTGCTGCAACATGATATACACAGTGACGTTTTCACCATCGATTGATTATATTCCTTATGTAGAGGATTTTCAGTTGAATACGCTCAATCGCGCCTCAGAGGTAAGCTACTACCCAGGTGGGAAGGGCATTAATATTTCTCGAGTACTGGCAAGACTGAACTGTGAAACAACCGCATTAGGATTTTTAGGTGGTTTTACAGGGCGTTATATACAGGATTTCTTAAATGAAGAAATGGTCAATAATGATTTTATTCAAATCAAGGAAGCCACGCGTATTAACGTAAAGATTAAATCTTCAAATGAAACAGATGTAAATGGGCCATCGCCAAAGCTTACTGAGGAAAATGCACAGCAATTAATGAACAGATTTGAAAAACAGCTCCAGCAAGGCGATTGGGTCATCGTTTCAGGGACGATTCCTTCAGCAATACCAGATTCATTTTTTGAGCAATTACAACAGCTCAGTTTGAAAACAAATGCAAGATGGGTTTTAGATACATCCGGTCCAAGGTTAAGGGCTTTATTGAATTATAAGCCGTATTTAATCAAACCGAATCAACAGGAGTTATCTGAACTTATCGGGCATGAAATCGAGACGACTGAAGATGTAATGCACTATGCACAGCAAATAGTAGCGAAAGGAATCCCTACGGTTGTTGTATCACTTGGCGGAGCAGGAGCTGTTTGTACGACGAAGGACGATAATTTTGTCGCAAAAGCGCCTGTTGGACAAGTAGTAAATACAGTAGGAGCCGGGGATTCAGTCGTTGCAGGTATGGTGAGCCAATTAGCGGTAGGTGAATCCATGCAACAAGCCTTTAAATATGGTGTGGCTGCTGGGAGTGCCACAGCCTTCCATGAAGATTTATGCACAGCTTCACAAATCCAAGAATTAGTAGAGCAAGTTGTTTTACAACCATAAGAGGGAGTGAGTAGCATGAGAATTACGGAATTACTGACAACATCAACGATTAAATTACAACTAGACGGATTAACTAAAGTAGACGTATTAAGTGAATTAACCGATGTACTAGACGAAGCAGGCAAGTTACAAAATCGCCAATTGTTTAAAGAAGCCATTATGGCGAGAGAACAACAAAGTACAACAGGTGTAGGTGACGGTATTGCGATTCCTCATGCCAAATCAACAGCAGTAAAAAGCCCTGCAATTGCCTTTGGAAGAAGTGCGACAGGTATTGATTACAATTCTTTAGATGGACAAGATGCAAATCTATTCTTTATGATTGCTGCAACAGAAGGAGCTAATGACCTTCATTTACAGGCATTATCCCGTTTAGCAGGATTTTTAATGGACCCACAATTCACAGAGAATTTGCGTCAAGCAAAAACGAAGGAAGAAATCCTTTCTTTAATAGAAGAAAAAGAATTACACAGTGAAGACAAATCACATATCCCATTAACTGAAGAGTTGACTTCAACGCGCAAAATTCTTGCGGTGACAGCATGTCCAACAGGTATCGCACATACGTATATGGCAGCTGAAAAACTAGAGCAAGTTGCAAAAGAGCGAGGCTATTCAATTAAAGTAGAAACCAATGGTTCAAGTGGTACTCAAAATGTATTAACAGCGAGTGAAATTGAAGAGGCGACAGCTATCATTGTCGCAGCCGATACAAAAGTAGATATGGAACGCTTTGACGGCAAAAAAGTAATCGAAGTCCCTGTATCAAAAGCAATTTACAATACGGATGAATTACTCGACAAAGCGGTATCGGAAGAAGTAGATGTCTACCATTTTTCAGGTGAACGTTCAGAAAAATCAACATCAAATGGTAAAAAAAGTGTGGGCTCAGAAATCTATAAGCATCTAATGAATGGTGTATCAAATATGCTACCATTCGTCGTTGGTGGCGGTATTTTAATAGCGATATCATTTTTCTGGGGTATTCACTCAGCTGAAATAGGACATAGTGAATACAACGAGTTTGCATATATGCTGAAAACGATTGGTGGTGGCAATGCCTTTCTACTAATGGTGCCGGTTTTAGCTGGTTTTATTGCCATGAGTATAGCTGATCGACCAGGTTTAGCTCCTGGTATGGTTGGTGGACTTTTAGCCATTACTGTAACGAATGATGCAGGTGCTAACTCAGGCTTTTTAGGTGGCTTGATTGCTGGTTTCTTAGCAGGTTATATCGTATTAGGATTGAAAAAAATCTTTAAAAATTTACCGAAATCATTTGAAGGTCTTAAACCAATTTTAATTTATCCATTCTTTGGTATAGCTTTTACCGGAATTATTATGATGTTATTAAATCCACAATTAACAAAGCTTTATACAGCTTTTTCAGATTTACTCAATTCAATGAATGGTTCAAATGCAATCTTATTAGGGATTGTGTTAGCTGGTATGATGGCATTTGACTTAGGTGGTCCACTGAATAAAGCAGCATATACATTCGGTCTAGCGATGTTGGATGCAGGAAATACACAGGTTATGGCAGCTGTTATGGCAGGTGGTATGGTTCCGCCACTAGGCGTTGCATTAGCTACGACATTATTTAAAAAGAAATTTACGAAACAAGAACGTGAAACAGGGAAAACAAGTTATATTTTAGGGGCGTTCTTTATTTCAGAAGGAGCGATTCCATTCGCAGCCTCCGATCCATTTCGTATGATTCCTTCATTTGTAGTAGGGGCAGCTGTCACAGGTGCATTAACAATGGCATTCCAAATTGGCTTACCTGTACCTCATGGTGGTATCTTCGTGATTGGTTTAGTTGAGGGTGGTATTGGACAAATTAGCTTATATGTAATGAGTATCGTGATTGGTGCAATTATTTCTGCATTGATGATAGGCTTCTTGAAGAAAAAAGTATAAATAATTTCATATAGGCATTTGAAAATGTGGTTAGATAGAATACTTCTTTCCATCTTTTAAAATCAAAAAGGTAAAATTCGCATCTCCATTTGCGAATTTTACCTTTTTTGAATCTCAATTAATGGCATGATCTAGATTTTCTTTTAGTCACCTATATGAAGAAAAAAGTGAATCTTTTAGAT
>JAGHSJ010000408.1 GCA_018065935.1 Candidatus Kurthia equi | reverse complement strand
AAATAATATAGATGATCCATATAAACTGGTGAAACAGAAAGTTGAAGAACTTTTAAATCAGTCTTTCATTGTAGAAAACGATGAGAAAAAAATTATAGAAATCCCTGTATGTTATGGTGGTGAATTTGGTCCGGATTTAGATGAAGTAGCTTGCATAAATAATTTATCTATAGAGAATGTTATTGCAAAGCATAGTTCTAAAGATTATTTCGTTTATATGTTGGGATTTGCGCCTGGCTTTCCTTACTTAGCAGGGGTAGATGCAGAAATTGCCACTCCTAGAAAACAAACACCTCGTTTGAAAATAGAAGCGGGGTCAGTGGGAATTGCTGGCGAACAAACAGGGATTTATTCTATTGCTACCCCAGGTGGGTGGCAGATTATTGGCCGAACCCCTAAAAAGCTTTTCACACCTGAAAAAGAAAAGCCGACTTTATTAAATGCAGGAGAATGGGTCCGATTTAAACCAATTTCAGAAGAAGAATATTTTCAAATAGAGGCGGGTGAATAAGATGTTGCTTACTTGTATTAAAAGTGGAACATTAGCAACTGTTCAAGATTTAGGGCGTATAGGCTATCAAAATTTAGGAATTATCGTTAGTGGCGCTATGGACTCATATGCCTTACAAATTGGAAATATTATATTAGGGAATAAACGAAGTGAAGCAGCAATTGAAATTACAATGCGTGGTACTTCTTTTCATTTTAGTGAGGATACATTAATTGCCATAACGGGAGGAGACTTAAATCCAAGCATTGATAACAAAAAAGTTCCTCAATGGAGACCTGTTGTTGTTCGAGCAAATAAAATACTTAAATTTAAAGGTAGTCCAAGTGGTTTACGAAGTTATTTATCTGTTTGTGGAGGATTTAATATAGATGAAGTACTTGGAAGTAAAAGCACCTATTTGAGAGCTTCTTTTGGTGGTTATGAAGGAAGAGCGCTAAAGAATAATGATACAATTGCCCTTAATCCTATGAATACCAATAAAAAAGATTTGAAAAATCAACTTTTGATAAAAAACACTTCGTTTAAAGGAACAAAATGGCATGTGAGATTAAGGGACTATTCAATAAATGAACGTGAAAAAATTATTCGTTTTGTAGAAGGAAATGAGTATGAGTGGTTTAGTGATGAAACTAAGAAAAATTTTGAGAAAACGCCCTTTATAATTGATGTTGCATCAGATAGAATGGGCTATCGTTTGTCTGGTCAAAAGCTAGAACGCCACAATAATAAAGAATTAATTTCAGAAGCAATTGTGAATGGAACGGTTCAAGTTTCAAATGATGGGTCGCCAATTGTTTTATTAGCAGACCGTCAAACGACGGGTGGATATCCAAGAATTGCTCAAGTGATTTCGGCAGATTTACATAAATTTGCCCAACTAAAATCGGGAGAAAAAATCATCTTTAAAAAAGTAACGTTGTTAGAAGCATACAGGGCTTTTAGTGAATTAGAGAAGGCATTAAATCAAATTGAACTTGCTAGTAATTTATAAAATGAATCGTAACAAAAAACATCTCTATGGAAAAGAAGGATAGGATACGCCTTTTCTTTTAGAGATGTTTTTTTAAAAAGAATAAGTTAGTTTATTTCCAAGTAAAGCCCTTCGTTACTAAAAAGTCTTTGATGAATGGGCGTTTTTGTTCAACTAAATAGTCAGCCATTTGTTTAGTCCAAGAAGATACTTTTTGATTGGCATTGCGGTTTAAATAATATTCACCCAATGTTTCATCGTATTCAGCTAAAAGTGTATCGTATTTTTCAAGGTCATAGCCGTTTTCGTGAATGATTGCCTCCACTGGTAAACGAGGTTTCGTATCATTTATTTTTGTAGGTGTACCAATGGTCATTGCGAACATCGGGAATACATATTCAGGTAAGTTAAATAGTTCGCTAATCTCTTGTGGATTATTACGTGCGCCACCAATATAACAAATGCCATATCCTTCAGCTTCTGCAGCGATAACAAAGTTTTGAGCAAATAAGCTGACATCAGCCACACCAACTAATAAATTTTCAGCGGAGTCAGCCACAATATCACTATTATTTTTTTGTGCAGCGATTTGTAAACGTTTAAAATCTACGCAGAAAAGAAATGAAGCACCTGCTGTTTTAAATTGAAAATCATTTTTTGAAAGCTCACCAAGTTTGGCTTTTTTCTCAGGATCTGTTACATAAATAACGCTATAGGCTTGAACAAAATGAGAGGTTGCTGCCATTTGAGCTGTTTGTACTAAATCATAAACAACTTCTTTTGGAATTTCTTCACCTGTGTATTTGCGTACAGATGTATGATTACGTAATAATTCTTTCACTTGATTCAATGAAGTCCACTCCTCTTTAAATAATATCTTGATCCATTTTCTACTATAGCCGAAAAACTTACTAGATGTATAGCGATTAACAGACTCTTAAATAATAAGAATTCTTCTATATAAATGGAATGAAGTTTTCAAATCATATAAAAGACGGAATGCTTTTGTAGGCACTCCGTCTAAGAAAAATTTTTCGCTCCTTAGATTAAGCCAATCCATTTCCAATAAGTTGCACTCATTAAAAGAACTAATAGATAGGCGGCTATTGTAAGTGGAATCCCAGATTTCAAGAAATCTTTTACTGTGAAGGATTCTGTACCATATGCCAACATATTTTGTGGTGCACTGATTGGTAATAGGAAACCGAAGCTTATGACAAATTGTTGAATGAGAACAAACCCAATTTGATTGTCCCCAAGATTCAATGTCGCAGCGAGTGCGATGAAAATAGGAATCAAAGCACTAGATAAGCTAGTCGCACTAGCAAATCCTAAATGGATGATAATATTGAAAAGAGATACTAATGCGATGGTAGCCAATAACGGCATATTTTCTAAGCCAAGACTACCGAATATAGTTTTAGACAACCATTGTGCTCCTTGAGTTTCCAACAAGACGGTACCAAGTGAAATCCCTACAGCAAAGACAATAATTGTGCCCCAGGGAATAACGGTTTCTGCTTGTTTCCAAGAGGTGAAAACACCGATTTTAGGTGCTAATAAAATCGCAATAGCGACGATGGTTACTGTAGATGTATCAAATGGGTGTAAGATACCTTCAGTTGCCCAAAATAACAGCAGTAAAATCGAAATAACGATTAAACGAACCTCAGAAGATTTTAATTTTCCAAGCTCACTTAGTTGCTGTTTAATGACTTCTTTTCCTCCTTCAATTTTATCTGTTTCAGGTTTAATTAAATTGATCATAATAAAAAATAAGAGGATAGACATAATGATGGAAAAAGGTGCTGCATAAACGAACCAATCAAGCCAAGCAACATCTGTTCCAAATTGTTTTTGGATAAACCCTAAAGCGACCATGTTTTGTGCGGCTGCAGTTTTAATCCCTACATTCCAAATAGACACGGCCTGTACAGCTGTAATAACCAATAATGCACCTAATCGACTGTTTTTAGGTAGTCCAAATGCAGCGACCATACCTAGTAGAATCGGCACTACAGCACCTGCACGCGCAGTTGCACTAGGAACAAAGAAGGCAAGAATAATCGATACTAAGATGGAACCAAGTACGATACTTTTTGTCTTTGTTCCTACTAGAGATAAAACCCAGAGTGCGAGTCTTTTATGTAGATTAGTCGCTTGCATGGCAGCGGCTAAAAAGAGCGCTGCAGCAACTAAAGCAACGGCTGAATTGGCGAATCCACCTAGAGCCATTGTTAAAGCACTACTTGTACCATATGTAGTGGAGGGATCATCAATCATAGGAGACAAACCGAGAGAAATAGCGGTTATACCGACAATCATAGCCGCACTAATGGGATACGAAACAGCCTCAGTGACCCATAAAATAACAGCGAAAGCTAATATAGCTAAAGCACGTTGACCAACTATTGGAACGGAGCCGTTATTCGGAAGAAATGTGATGATGAGTAAAACCACAAAAGCCAAAATGACAGCAATCAGTTTCCATGGAATCTTTTTTTTTGTGGCAGCTTCTACAGAATTTGTCATTGTAATCGTCTTCTTTCTATTAGGAATCCAAAATACTAGTAGTATAATGTTTTTAATTTTCAGAAAACTATTGACGGGTAATGGACGAAGCTGTATACTGAGTAACAATTGATGGAACAAAACAAGATTAGACAACTTAATAAATTACCTTTATCAAGAGTGGCGGAGGGA
This sequence comes from Candidatus Kurthia equi, assembly GCA_018065935.1. GTDB lineage: Bacteria > Bacillota > Bacilli > Bacillales_A > Planococcaceae > Kurthia > Kurthia equi. The sequence continues at coordinate 31,870 of JAGHSJ010000408.1, read as the reverse complement.
TAGGCCCTACGATGCCCGGCAACCAGTTTTCTATACTTTAATTATAAACCTAAAGTAAAACAATGGTGCTAAATCCTACGGAATGTAACAATTTCGACAGATAAGGGGAGGACTATACTTATACAACCCTCTTCTTACCAAAGAAGAAGGGTTTTTATTTTGCCCCTTCTCCTAAAATATTAATCCATCAACCCACAAAAAAACTAGGAGGAATTTAAAATGACAGAATTCAAAAAAGAAACTTTAGCCGTACATGGAGGACAAGCACCAGATTCAATAACGGGAGCAATTGCTGTTCCTATTTATCGTACAACTGCCTATCAATTTAATGACTCAGAACATGCTCGTAAATTATTTGCACTAGAAGAACCAGGTAATATTTATTCGCGTATTATGAATCCAACGGTAGATGTGTTTGAAAAACGCGTTGCACTTTTAGAAGGAGGCGCAGCAGCAGTTGCGTTATCTTCAGGTATGGCCGCTATTTCTTTCTCAATTTTAAATATTGCACGTGCTGGTGATCATATCGTAGCAGCTTCTAGTTTATATGGTGGAACATATAATTTATTTGCGAATACACTTCCACGCTATGGAATTACGGCGACTTTTGTTGATGAGCGTCATCCAGAAGCGTTTGAAAAGGCTATTCAAGAAAATACAAAGGCCATTTATGCAGAAACGATTGGTAATCCAAGCTTATCCATTATTGATATTGAAAAGCTAGCAGAAATCGCACATAAGCATGAGATTCCTTTGATTATAGATAATACATTTGCTTCACCAGTACTTAGTAATCCGATTGAATTTGGTGCAGACATTGTTATTCATTCTGCAACGAAGTGGATTGGGGGCCATGGGACGACAATTGGTGGGGTTGCAGTAGATAGTGGTAAATTTGATTGGACGCGTGGTAAATTCCCAGATTATACAGAACCAGATGCTTCATACCACGGGATTCGTTATGGTATTGATGCAGCAGGTGCAGCTTTTGCGACACGTTTACGCGTGCAGTTATTGCGAGATTTTGGACCAACATTAAGCCCAGATGCCGCATTTAACTTTTTGCAAGGTTTAGAAACACTGCCATTGCGTATTCAACGTCATAATGAAAATGCTGAAAAAGTAGCCAACTATTTACGCAACCATGAATCAGTAGAATGGGTTCGCTACAATGGATTTGAAGATAGCGAATTTGCAGAACTTGCGAAAAAATATTTACCAAAGGGAACGGGCTCAGTTCTAACATTTGGCATTAAAGGTGGACGCGATGTAGGCCGTCAATTCATTGATGAAATTGAATTATTTTCTCATGTAGCTAATGTAGGGGATGCACGTTCATTAATTATTCATCCAGCATCAACAACACATCAGCAGTTGAATGAGGAGGAATTAATTCAATCAGGTGTGCCAGAAGAGCTTGTACGCCTATCCATTGGCTTGGAAAATGCAGATGATTTAATTGCAGCGCTTGAAAATGCTTTTGCTAAAGTTGCAGTAGAAACGGCGAAATAAATAAATGCTCCAAGACGTCATCCTCAAGTCTTGGGGTATTATTTTGTCCACGATTTGACCTCTTGAGAAAAACATTTGTCCTTTATAGGGAGATTTTTCTTGAAAAATGTTCGTGAATAGGCTAGAATTTTCATTAAGTTGTTTTTATGGACGTTAGAAAAAGAATACTTTTTAGTAATGGAGGCGAGTAGCATGACATCAGTGAAGGTAGCAATCTTGGGTTTTGGTACAGTAGGTGAAGGTATCTTTAATATTCTTCAAGAAAAGCGTGAGCAATTTAAAACACAATTAGGCATCGACTTAGATGTAGCGAAAATTCTTGTCAGAGATGCGACGAAGCAACGAGTAGGAATTGCTAATACTTTATTAACAGAGAGCATAGATGAGGTTTTAGCTGTGCCTAATTTAGATGTAGTTTTTGAAGCGATTGTAGGGGAAGAGCCTGCTTATGGTTATTTAGACAAAGCGATTGAGCATCATGTGAATGTCGTAACTGCTAATAAAGTGATGTTTGCTAAATTCGGTCAAGTATTGCAGGAAAAAGCACAAAAATATGGTGTACAAGTTGGCTATGAAGCAACCACTGCTGGTGGTGTACCAGTTATTAAAACAATGGAAAATATTTTACGTGTAAACGATGTAAATCATGTACAAGGAATTTTGAATGGTACATCAAATTATATTTTAACTCAAATGCGTACAGAAGGTATTTCATTTGAAACTGCTTTGAAAAATGCACAACAACTAGGCTACGCAGAAGCAGACCCGTATAATGATGTATCTGGTCAAGATGCCTTCAAGAAACTGATGATTTTAAGTAATTTAGCATTTGGTCAACAGCCAAATTGGGATGATGTAGAAGTAGTTGGTATTTCAGCGATAACATTACAGCAGGTACAAGAGGCTGATGCAAAAGGGCAAAGATATCGTCATATTGCTGAAGTTGGCTTGGATGAAGATGGATATATTTTTGCGAAGATTGGGCCACAATTAGTTGATGCGACACATCCACTTTATTCAATTGATGGTGTTGATAATGCAGTCTCATTAGACACGAATTATATTGGCAAATTAACACTTGTTGGTCCTGGAGCAGGTATGTATCCAACCGCTTCTGTCATGGTGGAAGATTATGCAGATATGCTTGTAAAAAAGCCAGCACTTGTGACAATTTAAAAAAATAAAATAATGAACATGCGTCATTTTCTACATGAGAAATTTCAACTCCGGTAATTGGGCTGAATTTATGTGGAAAATGACTTTTTCTTGTCTAGGAAATTTGTGGTACAATACGTGAATGAATAAAACTTTTAGGAGGTCGAGATGCAGTGGGGAGAGAAAAAAAATTCTCTAGAGAAGAACTTTGGGATGCAACTCGGGAACTCGTACTAGAAGTTGGATATACGGGGTTTACATTTAGTTTATTAGCTGAACGTTTGGACATATCGCGTGCGGCTATTTATAAGCAATTTCATAATAAAGAAGATTTAATGATTGATTATATGGTATATGAAATGGAATTCAGTATAGCGTTATTGCAATCAATTGATGCAAATAAGGACTTTGAACATCAATTAGATGACTTGCTAAATAAAATGTATTCCATGAAAGATGTACACCAAGCACTGGGACTTGCAACAACCATACCTTCTACTACAGAGCATGTTATACAGCAAAAACAAAAATTAGGTGGAATGCATAGAGATCTTTATGCCCCTCTAGTGAAAGTTATTGATCAAGGCAAATCCGAAGGAAAAATAGCGCAACATCGGTCAGCCAATATGTTATTAGGCTTTATTTTTCAAACGATAGATGTGCCGAATTTTGAACGCTTAACTCCCGAAAATTTGATTCAAGAAATGAAAGAGTTTATTTTATACGGTTTGATAGGTAAAAATATTGAGTAATAGGAAGGTGAAAAATACTTCCTTTTATTTTTTTTGAAAATAAGTTACACAAGTGTAACTTATGAGTGTATACTAATAGAGATAAAAAGTTTTGAGGAGGAAAAATATGTTTTTAGCGTGGAAAGAACTGACACATTCTAAGTTCCGTTACATGATGATGAGCATGATTATTATTTTAATCGCATGGCTTGTATTCATTTTAGCCGGTCTTGGTAATGGTCTATCAACATTAAGTGCAGCAACAATCAAGAATATTGATGCAGAGCATGTTGTTTATGAAGAAACAGCAGGTGCTACATTTAGTAAATCACTTCTATCAGAAGATTTACAAACAGATTTAGAGAAACAAAAAGGCTTGGATAAAATCGCTGCTTTTGGTGCTTCTATGGCATCGGTAGCAAAAACGAAAACAAAAGATGCCAATGAAAAAGTAGATACTGCTTTTATTGGTTTAAATGAGGATGCTTATGTATTCCCTAAATTAACTGAAGGTAAGAAAATCCAAAAATCGGATGAATTTGGCGTAGTTGTAAACGATACGTTAAAAGATGAAGGATATAAATTAGGCGATCAGTTAATCGTTTCAAACTCTACAATGAAATTAAAAATTGTTGGTTTCGTAAACAATGAAACATATAACCATTTACCAGTTGTATTTATGAATTTAGATACTTGGAGAGATTATCAATATGCAGCTCCAGGTTCAGATAATGAAGTAAACAACCCTGTACAAGCATTCTTCATTAAAGGTGATAATGTGGATGCAGAAAAAGTTGAAAAAGCGGTAGCTGACATTCATGTAGCTACGAAAAGTGAAGCAATTAATGGTATGCCAGGATATGTTGAAGAGAATGGTACAATCATGATGATGCTTGCATTCCTAGTCGTTATTTCAGCATTTATTATTGCTGTATTCTTCTATGTAATTACAATGCAAAAAACACAACAATTTGGTGTGATGAAAGCAATCGGAGCAAGCAATGGCTTTATCGCTCGTTCAATTGTTTCTCAAGTATTTATTCTTTCAGTTATTGGTATTGGGCTAGGTGTTGTATTAACATACCTAACAGCTTTAGCGTTACCAGAAGGTATGCCTTTTAACTTAGATACAACAATGGTTGTTATTTATGCCGTCGTATTATTAGTTATCGCGCTATTGAGCTCAATTATTTCAGTACGTCAAATCGTGAAAATCGATCCGCTTACAGCTTTAGGGAGGGTTGAATAATGGCATTACTTACTTTAAAAAACGTCAAGAAAAGTTATGGTGAAGGTGTAAACCTTGTACAAGCTGTTAAATCAACAGATTTACAAGTAAATGCAGGAGAATTAGTCGCGATTATCGGGCCATCAGGTTCAGGTAAAAGTACATTATTATCTATCGCAGGTGCATTATTAAAACCAACTGAAGGCGAAGTTGTTATTAATGAACAAGCAATTGGCCAGTTAAATGAGAAAGAATTAGCTAAATTCCGTTTAAAACAATTAGGTTTTATTTTACAAACGTCAAATCTAATTCCTTATTTAAATGTATTAGACCAATTAGTCATCATTAAAAAAATGGCTGGTAAAGCAACTCCAGAAGATAAAAAATTCGCAGAAAAATTATTAGCTGATTTAGGTTTAGAGAAAAAACTTAAAAAAATGCCAAATGAATTATCTGGTGGGGAACGTCAACGTGTTGCAATTGCACGTGCATTTATGAATAATGCGGATGTAATCTTAGCCGATGAACCAACAGCAAGTTTAGATTCAAAACGCGCTGTTGAAGTTGTAAAACTTCTATCAAATGAAGTGAAACAACGTAACAAAGCGGCTATCATGGTCACACATGATGAACGCATGCTTACTTACTGTGACGCTGTATATCGCATGGATGATGGCGTATTAACAAAAGAAAAATAAAATTACTTGGACAACCGTGTGATTTACATGAAATAATCCGAGAAGAAGAAAGACAGGTGTCGCATCTAAAAATGCAACACCTGTCTTTCTTGAACTCAAAAAAGACAGGTGTTGATCCCAACTTCCTCATATGTGAAGTTATTGAACGATTTCTGAAAGCATTTTTTCTACGAAGTTTAAAAGAATCGTATTTGCTTGTTCAAAGTTTTCTTCCCCAGTAAATCCTTCCATTGCACTTAATGCAATGTTGATTTCCCAGATTCCTTCGTCGCCTGCAAAGCTAGCAGATGATGAACCGAGCATCGATTTTAAGTTGTTTTTAAAATAGCCTTTAATTGCTTCAGCATATTTTTTTTGAAGTCTTAGACCGAATAAAGCGGTATACACCTCAAACATTTCATCGAATTCAAAAACAACGGCATCCATTTTTTTCTCTTCATAAGCAGGAGACTCCATATAAATGAATTCTTCTTGATTTGCTTTTAATGTGCTTACAGGTGTTTGTAAGTATGCAGCTGCTTCAGTTGCAATTGTATCTTCAGTAGTTTTATTACAGCGTTCGATTAAAGTAATTTCCATAGGTAGTACCTCCGAGTATTTATTACATTACTTTATTATAACATGGATTATAATGAAGTAATATTGTGTACAATCAACGATAAAATCATTCGTGTAGATAACTTAACTGTATAATAAAGAGAGAACCAGTGCTAAAGGAAGGCAATGGTTCTCTCTTTTTAGTTTGAAAAATTAATCTTCATCTTTAATATCGATGTCTTCAGGGATTGGGGTGTTTTTCCAAATATCAATTTCGTGTTTTACTTGTTCGAGCTGCTCAAAATAAGTGTCGAATTGTTGGCTATTAATTAAAAATTCATCGCCATCATGCACGGAGTGGATTCGGCCCTCTAAAACATAGCGCATCACCTGAGATTCAGGCATGTTAATATCTTTTGCTGTTTCTGCTATTGATTTATACATAAAGGTTCCCTCCTTTTCTTCTATTATAAGCGAAGGACCACCTTGCCTCAATACATGAGGAGTTGGTATATTTAGGAATAATGAAGGGGGATGAAAATAGTGCAACGCTCATTATCATACATACTCGTACTATTGGCTGCTATTTTATGGGGCACAGTTGGTACAACTCAAACATATTTAACGAATGGTATTCAGCCGATTACAATTGCGATGACACGCTCATTACTTGGGGGCGGTATATTATTAATTTTGGCAATTATTATGAAAAAAATAAATTTCAAAAAATGGTCATGGAAACAAACTTTCTTTGCTGCATTAGCAATGGCTTTATTCCAACCATTATTTTTCACATCCGTTAATTTAACCGGAGTGGCCGTTGGGACAGTTGTAACCATTGGGAGTTCTCCAATTTTTGCAGGTTTAATTGAATGGCTGTTCTTTAAAAAAAATCCAGGACGCACTTGGTTGTTGGCAACAGTTTTATCTATTATTGGATGCACACTTCTTTTCACCGCTTCTGGAGAAACGATTATTGTACCATCTGGTATTATTTTTGCTCTATTTGCAGGTTTCATGTTTGCGAGTTATACCAATGTCAGTAAAGTTTTGATAGCAAAAGAGGAATCCTTACCAGCAGTTGCGATGACGTTCACAATTTGCGGCTTGATTTTATTGCCGATTTCACTCATTTTAGGGATTGAATGGATTGGTCAATCAAGCAATTGGTTACCAATTATGACGATGGCTTTTTTGGGAACAAGTTTAGCTTATATTTTATTTTTGAATGGGCTTCAAAAAATTTCTTCATCAGCTGCGGTAACTTTATCCTTAGGAGAACCTTTAACTGCAGCGCTATTAGGTGTATTTTTAGTAGGGGAAACTTTATCTTCCCTTGCCTGGCTCGGTGTAGCGATGTTATTAGGCGGTATACTTGTTGTTACGTTTAAAAGAAAAAATAATCCAATAGATAAAAAAGTGATTTCTTAAGAAAATCTTCATTTTTTTACTAGTATTCTCTTAATAAATTTTTATTATAGTAAATGTATGGCAAGGGGGAGTAAGATGGTGTACACAATTTTAGTAGCAGATGATGATGAGTCCATACGTAATGGAATTGAAATTTATTTAAAAAATGAAGGCTATCATGTAGTAAAGGCCGAAGATGGATTAGAAGCATTGAAAGTACTTGAAACAGAGGAAGTACATTTAATTATTATGGATGTCATGATGCCAAATTTAGACGGAATTGGCGCTACATTTAAAATTCGTGAGCAAAAGAATATTCCAATTATCATGTTAAGTGCCAAAGTAGAAGAAACCGATAAAATTATGGGACTTTCTATGGGAGCAGATGATTATATAGGGAAACCATTTCGACCATTGGAATTATTAGCACGGGTAAAATCGCAGCTTAGACGTTATATGTTATTTGGTACATATGAACAAATAAATCCGACGAATGAAATTAGTGTAGGTGGCTTGAATTTAAATGTAGATACAAAACAGGTGAAGGTAGATGGAGAAGAAGTAAAATTAACACCGATAGAATTTAAAATTACACAATTGCTAATGGAAAATGTTGGACGTGTTTTCTCAATCGATGAGATCTATGAGCGTGTGTGGAAAGAAACAGCATATAACGCAGATAACATTGTCGCAGTTCATATTCGGAAAATTAGAGAAAAAATTGAAGTGAATCCTAAAAACCCGAAATACGTGAAGGTGGTGTGGGGAGTTGGCTACAAAATCGACAAATCCTAAGGAAGTTATTTGGTCACTTGTTGCTGTCATTACAGCAATTATTAGCGTAGCATATTGTATACAACTTTTTTTAGAATCTTCATCAGTAAATATCACAACAATATTTGCCAAGTTAAAAATGCTAGGGGCGAACTATATTGGATAAATTTAAAAAAATATTTGTATCATTAGCAGCGACTATTTTTTTAATCGCTGGCGTGCTCTATATAGCTGAACATGACACATATAATAAAAGCTTTACAGAAACAGGCCAGTTTAAAGATAAGTTAATCGATTTTAAAACACAATTAAATTATTATGAATTAAATGTTTTATCTGAAGAACAGGCAATTAAATCAATAAAGGTTACTTCGCAGGAAATAAAAGATTATCGTAATCAATATGGATCTCTAAAGGACCAAGTAACAAGTATTGAAGATCAATATAGCGGAGAAATAGCTGAAGCAAGAGATGTGAAGGCTAAGAAGGTAGAAAAGAAATTAATTTCAGAGCGTGATAAAAAAATAAATGATATCACACGTAACTTTGAAGATGAAAACTATGTAAAAGAAAAAATCATTAAAGAAAAAACAATAATTCTAAAAAAATATTATGCAGATATCGAAAGTAATATTAAGTCTTTACATCAACAATATCCGTATTTTGCATATAGCCTCACTAATTTGCGAACGGGCGTAAATGAAAAAGGCGGAGATTTACAAAACGCTAATTTTTTTAAAGTAAATTATAATTCAGCAAAATACGGTGCATTTTACGATATAAATTCAAGTGATGATTTAGCCTATGTCCTGCAAAATTCACAAGATTATTCTGATTATGAACGGGTAATTGATGATGATATTCCTACAACAAATGATAAATATATAGGATCGATTTCAATCAGTGATGAAGCCGTTAAAGGTACGGAAATAGAAATGATGTCGAATCGCTTTGAATTTGTAAAAAAAGCTTTATATACATTATGGATCGTAGGAATTGCTTTAGGTATTGTGGGGGCAATTACATTATGGCGTAATTGCAAATCATACAAAATCTCTATTTTGCCAATTGAAATCCAAGTAGCTAGTATTATTTTTGCACTTATATTTGGATTTTCTCTCACACTCATTATTTCCGAAAGCTTTGAAAGTACTATTTCCAATGGAATTATGTATGACATCGAATATTTTATTATTTTATGTACATTACCTTTTGGCATTTGGTTGTTGATGGCATGGGCGATTCGATTCTTTATGTCAGCTATACAGCTAGTTAAAGATAGACAAAAGCTTTGGGAAAGTTCGCTTTGTAAAAAAACAATAGCTGTTATGAAAGATTTAACGTTGAAAATGTCACTAACTGTGAAAGTGATTTTATATTTAATTATTATCTTTTTGGCGGGTTTTGGATTCTTATTTACCCTACAATTTATTCAAAGTGCGTTTATTCCGATTTTTTATATCTTTTTATTTATCATTTTTGTTATTCCGACAACGATTTTCTTTTTTAAAGATCTTGGCCAGCTGAATAAAATTATGAAATCTACAGAAAATATCGTGAAGTACGATAGTGATGAAAAAGTTCCTTTATCAAGATACTCAGAATTTAATGGGCATGCTACGTATATTAATCAGTTGAAAGAAGGCTTTGACAACTCACAGGTAGAACAAAATAAAAGTGAACGCTTAAAAACGGAGTTAGTGACCAATGTGAGCCATGATTTAAGAACACCACTTACTTCCATTATTACGTATACTGAGTTGCTGAAAAAAGAAAATTTAACTGAGGCAGAAAGAGCGCAGTATGTGGATGTGCTTGATAAGAAATCACAGAGATTAAAAACATTAATTGATGATTTATTCGAAGTGTCAAAAATGACTTCAGGTAATGTAGAAATTCAAAAACAAGATGTGGATATCACACAACTATTGCAGCAAGCACTTGGTGAATATGAAGAAGAGATTGAAAAATCAGGGGTACGATTCCAAGTGGCTATACCAGAGGCTGAAATCACAGCACATATTGATGGACAAAAGTATTGGCGCGTTCTAGATAATCTAATTAGTAATGCGATTAAATATGCGATGGATGGCACGCGTGTATTTGTCACATTAGAAGATGTCGGTTCATCCGTACAAATCACTATTAAAAATATTTCGAAATATGAAATTAGCGAAGCCGTTGAAGAATTATATGAACGCTTTAAACGTGCAGATGCATCTCGCCATACAGAAGGCTCTGGCTTAGGGCTAGCTATTGCCCAATCAATTGTAGAGATTCATGGTGGGCAAATGAACATAGCTATTGATGGGGATTTATTTAAAGTGGTTGTCACACAGCCTAAAAAATAAATAGTGAATAGTTTCTAGACTTCTCTTACAATACTAAAAAAGAGGTTGGAGCATAAAGGATAGAAAATAACAAACCTCCTGAGAATAAGAAAAGCAGAACGCGCATTTCAATCGCGCGTTCTGCTTTTTGTTTCGAACTTTAAAAGAGAGAAGAAGATGTTTTGTCCTAGCCTCTTCTTATTTTGAAATAAGTTATTTATAAATCTTGCCAATGCTTACGACTTTGAATTTTAAAGCCAATTTCACTAGAGCATTTAAAATATTTAGTGGCATGCTGGAAATCGCCTTGCTTCATATAAACTTCAGCAATAACATAGGTGTATTTTTGGAGATGAAGATAATCATTATGATGTAAAAAGTAATCAATGGCTTCGACAATAAAATCATTATTTAATTCTTCAATCTCATGAATCATTTGATAAATACGAAAATGATAGTAAAACCCTTTTAATTGAGATTGGTCGGCATGTTCTTCAATTTTCATCAAAGCATCATGACACCATTTTTTTATCTGTGCTTTTTGATTTAGTTTGGAGTATTCTTTTACGATTGAGTGAATGGTATTTAAGTGAGAATAAAATGCTTTTCGGTAATTTAAACAATTTTTATAATGTTGAATGGCTTCTTTTGATTGGCCTAAAAGAGAGGAAGTATTTCCTAAGTTATGAAGAATACGACCATAAAATTCTTTTTTATCCGATTGAATGGCATAATTATACGCTTTTTCAAAAGCAATTTTTGCTTGTTCGTTAAATCCTGCACGATTATTTGTAATACCTAATTGTATATAACTACTAATAATAGGTGTAGGTATAGCAAGCTTTTTGAACATTTCTACGGCATTATTTGCTTGTGCAATCGCAATGGAATATTGGAAAATCGAATGATAAACGGCACTTGATAATAAATAAAAATCACCAATCTGCCATGGTTCGAATGCATCTTTATTTTCAAATAATAAGAGCTGTGCTTTTTTTAAGTAAGCAACAGATTTTTCATGATTTTTGTTTAATAAAAAATAATGGCTACAGTTTACAAAATAAATAAATTGTTGCTCTGGTACTAAATTATCTAAAATAGAAGCAAATGCATCTAAAAATTCATCTGATTCTAATACAGGCTGTTGGGCAATAATTGCAATGCGCTGTAAATATAAATTACATAAATAAAAATCTTCTAATTTTGTAAATTCAATATTGAATTCATTAAAATGATTCCATGCAATTTGAGCGTGTTCAATACTATTAATAAAAATGACTTGCTGATAGGCTGTGTGTAATTCTTTTAGAAAGTGAATTTCTTGCGATATTTTAAGCATTGTTACATCGACATTTAATCGTTGCAATAATGCGTCTTGGATATGTTTACGAGGAATAACATGCTCTTTTTCAATCTTGCTTAAATAGGAGGTAGAACAAATACCTTTAGCCAAAAACTGTTGCGTCATGTTCTGTTTTATACGTTCATTTTTAATCGTTTGATTGTAATTTAGCATAAGGACCTTTCTGTAATAAATAAAGAGTAATGGTTTTATTATAATATAAGGTGTAGGAAAAAGCGTAGCATATAAAAAAGTTAGCGAACTTTAAATAGTTAACTGACATAGATATGTCACGAAATGATTTCATGTATAAGAAAAAGGCAGAGTCAAAATAGAGCCTGATTCTGCCTTTTTATTTAGTTTATCAAAAAATTACGTAGATTTAGGTACAAGCTCATGTGAGAAAGCGTAGACAACCGCTTGGGTACGATCTTGAACTTCCAACTTCGATAAAATATTACTAACATGTGTTTTTACTGTTTTTAAAGCAATAAATAAATGCTCGGCAATTTGTTGATTAGTCATGCCCTGAGAAATCAGTAATAATACCTCATACTCACGTTCAGTTAAGTCTTCATGTAGAGGTTTGTCATAGCCAGTACGCATGCGTTTCATCATTTTATTTGTGACCTCAGGTTCTAACACCGGCGTACCTGAATAAGTCGTTCGAATAGCATCAGCAATTTGTTTGGCATTCGTCGTTTTTAATAAATAGCTAATGGCACCAGCTTCTAGTGCAGGATACACTTTATCATCTTCTAAAAAACTGGTCACAATCATAATTTTGGCTTCAGGCCATTGTTTAATTATTTCAGCAGTGGCCTCTGCACCATTCATTACAGGCATGACCATATCCATTAAAATAATATCAGGACGATGTGTAAGTGCTTGTTCAATGGCCTCTTTTCCATTTTCGGCTTCAGCAACAACTTCCATGTCGCTTTGGGCTTGTAAATAAGCAGATACACCAATCCGTACCATTTCATGATCATCGACTAATAATATACGAATCATAGGGTTGATTCCTCCTGTTCTACAGGTATTTGTACTTCAATAATCGTTCCTTCATCAGGAATAGCGACGATTTTACATGTACCGCCGATTTCAATCGCGCGTTCTTCTACATTACGTAAGCCATAGGATCCCGCGTGTTGGTCATCATGCATAGAAAAACCAACTCCATTATCTTGGATGCGGAAAATAACCATTTCATCACGTTCTACAAGTAAGAGATGTACTTCTGTCGCTTTCGCATGACGTAAAGTATTGGATAACGTTTCTTGTGCAATACGGAAAATATGATCTTCTGCACCTTTTGGTAAATGGACTTCTTCTAGTTGTTCTTGAATATTAAAAAATACCTTTTGACGAAGTTCATTTAATAAATCTTGTATCCCTTGAGCTAGAGATTTATTTTTTAAGGCAATCGGACGTAAGTGTAATAACAGTGCGCGCATTTCTAATTGGGCTTGTTGGACAATTGTTTCTGTTTGTTGCAGTTGTTTTAAATTTGCATCAGGTAGTTTTTCTTGTAGTGTTTCATTCGTTGCGGATAATAGCATAGAAGCGGCAAAAAGTTGTTGCGATACCGAATCATGAAGCTCACGTGCTAAGCGTTGACGTTCGGCAACTAAGCGTTCTTGTACGGCCTTTTCTTGGTTATTTGCTTTGTCATTTGTCATGCGTTGTAAACTCTTTTTTTGTGTTTGTAAGAGCTCATCAAGTGTTTGAAGAGCTTGACGATTCTTCTTAGACAAATGACGTAAAGAATCCTTATCGAGCTCGCCATGATACACTTTATCGAGTTCTTTAAATAATTTTCGTTCCTTTTGCTTTGTAATTGAGCTTGCCCAAATCGCGGCAAAAAAGCTAAAGCTAAAGCATGCTACTGCAATCCATGCGACATAAGGCATTTCTTCAAAATGATTTTTATAAAGTGACTGCCATTGTGGTAAATCATTTCCCCAAATCAGATAGAGCGTTAAAAAAACTAAGGCTAGCGTAAGAATTAGAAAATTGAATGTGCGTATAAAAAGTTTTGTCATTTACGAACGACCTCCAAATCTCCGAAAAATGAGGAAGTAGTAATGATTAATTCACGCGTAGGCGTTTGCTCATCATGATAGCCATCATTTATAGAAAGGGCCTCATCATTCCACAATCTAGGGTATTTTTCCTTTAGTAAAGTAGCTTCACCAATAACGGTATTGAAATGAATACGAACAGGAATTTCATAGGGGATATAGATGGTTACTTTACCAAATCCTTGTCGAATGGAAATAAATGATGTTCCTTTTGGTAGAATCGTTTCAGTTGCATCAATAACCAATTCGCCTACTAAATTTTGAAGATGCATATCTTTCCATGCATACGATTCAATAGGCGAATCATCAAATCGAAAAACTTTATTTGTATGATTTTTATAGCGAGATTGAGAACGTTTATTGGGGTGAATCGTATTGAATTTAATTTCAATCGGTTCACCTTTACGCATCTTCCATAAAATATAAATAACAGTAGCTACGAGTAGTATGCGTAGACTCCACATGGAAAGGACTGCAATTACTAAAAATATGATTCCCAACCAAAACATTTTTTTCTTTTGGCGCTTCATTGAAAAATAAATAAAACTGCCGCCTAAAAGCGCCATAAATGTAAATCCATTTTCAAATAAGAGGCCTTCAATTAACACGCATAAAATAGCCACTAATAAAATGGTCGTTAATGTATTGGTCGTAATATTTTTCAAGACAATCCCTCCTTTTTTAATCGTATGTAGTGAAATGAAAAAAAAGAGGACACATTGAATGAGTCCTCTATGCTTTAGTTCTATTGTACAATAAATCTTACCTGTGTATGAAACGTTAGAGGCAGTATATAAAATTACTAAAATGAATTTTCAGTTGGTTGCTTTTTCTCTAAATTAGCAAGACGTTGTTCCATAGAAGTTGTTTCATGTTCTTGGTCAATTTTTTGACCTAAACGCTCAATATAATTTTCCATTGATTCAAATGTATCTAGGCGTTTATTGGCATTTTCAGTGCTTTCTGGGTTAAGAATACGGTTCATTTGTGTGTTTGCACGAATCACATTCTCCTTACCCATCAATTGAAGCTGGCGTACCTTCATATCTTTAATTTTATGCTTCATTTCTTCAAATTTACGTTCTAATTCGAATAATTCTTTGTCCACTTGTGTAATGCTACCTTCTAAAGCTTCTATACGTTGAGCATATGTTGTCATTTCCTGTGTAGCAAAATCAACTAAATCTTGTTCACCACTAGCAGTTGCCAAGCCAACTTGTTTTTCGCGTGTAGCATACATTTCTTTTGCTTGTTGTAATTCTTTTTGTAGTTTAATTTTCAATTGCTCCTGGCGTTCTAAAAATTTACCGGTTTGCTCTGTTTGTTTTTCTGCTTCGCGAATATATTGATTTAACATCATGATTGGATTTTTTTCTTCTTTTTTATCAAAAAAGTGATTTAAGTCTGCCTCGATTGAATATTTTAAACGTTGTAGTAAGCCCATTGTTACTACCTCCTCTTAATTTTTTATTTTTGAATGTTGTTCCATTGTTTTTCAAAATTTGTAAATGGATCATTTTTCGAAGTTTTAAATACGTTCTCAGAAGATGGAGTCTGCCATTTTTTATAAATCCAGTACATAGCAGCTAAAGCGAGTAAACCAATTAATCCCGGAATATTTGAAACAGCTGAAGCAACACCAAGGATACCAACGATAATCCACCATACCTTCTTACCAGTAGAGTTTGCTTTTAAATAAAAGTGTATGCCGGCGTACAGTAAAGCGGCTGAAAGAAGAAGCCCTACTAAATGGCCTAATGAACATAAAAATGTAATACCTGCGATAATTCCTAGTGTAGTTAATAATACTTTTCTCATGTGAAAAGCGCCTCCCTTCTCTTGTTAACCTAATGATACGAAATAAAAGAACTTTCAATAACGGTCTTAGTGTTGGTTTTCGTCTAGGTCTAGAGGCTGAGAGGAAGTGTATATTAGTTTGATGCTTATAAAATCTATGGCACTATTAAGGGATAGACAAAGGGGGATAGCAACTTATATGAAAAAAATAAGCATCATTGTTTTGGTGTTTCTTCTATATAATGTAATTGTTTTTTACTTGGGCTGGAATGTGTATTCTTTCTTGCATGATGTGTGGAACCTAGACAGACTATCTGGCTTTAGTATTATATGGGGGATTTTTGCGTATAGTATTTTATTTGGGAGAATTTCTCATAGCTTCGATTTATTTAAAGTGATCGGTTATTATTGGGTAGCTTTTTTACAATATGGATTGCTTATTTTTCCGCTAACAAATATAGTCATATGGTTAGTAAATGATGCAGTTGCATATTATGTTGAATGGGTTGTTGCACTCGTTATTATTTGTATTTTTATTATTGGAATCTATCGAGCATATTCACCCATTCGTCGATATAAAACCATTGAAGTAGCAAATAAAGAAAAATGCGGGCAACATATAAAAATTATAGTTGGCAGTGATTTTCATTTTGGACCTGTGATGGGAAGAGGACAACTCGAAAAATTTGTCCAATTATCTAATCAAGAAGAGCCCGATTTAGTTTTACTAGCGGGTGATATTGTAGATGATGTCCCTTACTGGTATATCAAAAATAATATGAAGGACACGATGAAACGATTAACTGCGACCTATGGGGTCTATGGTATTTTAGGAAATCATGAGTATTATGGTAAAAAAATAAAAGAAACGGTTTTTCAAATGGAGCAATCAAATGTTCTTATGCTGCTAGATGAAACAATTGAGATTCCGGGGATTTGCATGCTAACAGGTAGAGAAGACATAACAAATAAGGCGCGAAAAAATTTAGCTGATTTGAAATCAACGACAAATTTACCATGGTTGGTTATGGATCATACACCAGCGGATTTAGAAACACCAGCCTTATTAGGTGTAGACTTACAAGTATCTGGGCACACGCATCGAGGACAAATGTGGCCAAATCAATGGATTACACAAAAGGCATTTCCATTAGATTATGGTTATTTGAAAAAGGATACATTACATGCGGTGACGACTTCAGGTTTTGGATTTTGGGGACCACCACTCCGCACAAATAGCAGGGCAGAGCTTTGGGTAATAGAAATGAAATTTGTATAAGTATACAAATAAAATAACTCATGCAGGGAGTTTAATCCTTGCATGAGTTTTAAATTGGAATTATTTTTTATTTTCTAATTCTTTTTTACGAATTGAGAACGACCAAATGATTAGTGCAAAAGCAGCTAATGAGCCCAATAATACAAAGTACAATTTACCAATAACAAGTGAAGTTACAAATGTTATAAGGAAAATGAAAAGAGCAATAATTTGAAAACCGATAAATTTCGGCATTAATTTCACCTCATTTATTTTGAGAACTATACTATATCATATTATAGCTTAAAGCATGGTGCAATGAATGTCATAGTTTTCTCATAAAAAATACATATTTTTAAATTTTTTTTCGAGACATTTTTCAGCTCGAATGATAAATATATGCGATGGATGATTGGATTATTTCTTTTTCATTTAATTAATTGTAAAAAAGATGATTGACAATTGCTAGAAAAGAGGTGGCTTTATAGCTGAATGAAGCAAAACCTAGCAAACTATTAGGTTAAAGAGAAATCAAATTTCATAAAGAAAAATAAATGAGTGGACAATAATAGAGAAAAGAACTTAATTTTTATGAAAATGAAAATAAAAGATGTATTTTTCACAGAAATAACAGAACAAAATGAAAAATTCAATTCACTAATTTTCTATGCTAGAATTACTTGTTAGCATAATATTTTGCCTAAATAAAAGTTAGAAAAGATATAAATGGACTTAAAAAAAAGAGCATATCAAAAATTCAGCACAGGTGAAATTGAAAATCCGTCAAAAGATTATTAATGCTAGGTGACTTTGATTTTTTATAGGCCTTTTGCTTTGATTTTCTGCAATTACGACTTTAATGTTGAATCACCTATTTCGATTGTGTTAGATTAAATAAAGAATAAAACACAATATATTTGAATCTTCATTTTTGAAAACACAATATATAGTATTACTCTTGAATTGGAAGAGGTGATAGTATATGGAAATGAATTGAAGAATTATTGCTGTTTGAAAACCAATATTAGTAAAAAAAGAAAGTTTTTTCTAGTAAATTACAATTCTCGTTAGTTGAGAAATTGTGGTAAATCAGTGAGGCAGTGAATCATATCATCGAGATATGTCATTTGCTGTTATTTTATTTGCAACTGTTTTTGAACTACAACGAGATGGACAAAAAGTTATATTGATATTTTATTGAAGGAGAAGTGAATGCAAATGGTACAAATGATGACACAAGGTAGAGAAGCATTACTGAAAAAGCTAGAGGAACAATACGGAAGAGAAGAAATTAGTCCGCTATTACGTAAACATGAACGATTCATGTCTAAACATCCAGATGCTGATGATGCAGAATGGACAAAAGCTTTAAGTTTGGATGCTCTAGGCTTTCTTGATGAAGATGAGTCATTTTGGACGTTTGTAGCAGCAAGATTACTGATTGCGGATACATATAGACAAGCCGCTGAAAAACGAAATGTAGCAGATGTGAATGAAGTTTATGAGGCATTTCCTACACTAATTGAAAATTTAGTCGAACGTGGTCTTTATAGCGAATTTTTAATGACAAAATATACAGCTGAAGAACGTGCACAATTAGCAAAACTAATTGATCCAACTCGTGATGAATTATTCACATACATTGGTCTAAAAACATTATTGGACCGCTATGTAGCGCGTGACTTCGATAAAACATTATTAGAATTACCACAAGAGCGTTGGATGATTATTGCCATGACGTTAATGCAAGATGAAAAAGAAAACCGTTTAGAAAAAATCGGTGAATCGTATTGGGCGATGAGTAATCTATACATGACAACTGCAACACCAACCTTATCAAATGCTGGTAAAACACATGGTCAATTATCTTCGTGCTTCATTGATACGGTAGATGATTCATTACAAGGTATTTACGATTCAAATACAGATGTAGCAACACTTTCTAAATTTGGTGGCGGTATCGGCATTTATATGGGGAAAGTTCGTAGTCGTGGATCATCAATTCGTGGATTCGAAGGCGCATCTTCAGGTGTTATCCCATGGATCAAACAATTAAATAATACAGCTGTTTCAGTAGACCAATTAGGTCAGCGCCAAGGTGCTATTGCTGTTTACTTAGATGTATGGCATAAAGATATCTTCCCATTCTTAGATTTAAAATTAAATAATGGGGACGAACGTATGCGTGCACATGATATTTTCACAGGCGTATGCTTACCAGATATTTTCATGGAAGCTGTTGAAGCACGTGAAGAATGGCATTTATTCGATCCGTATGAAGTCCGTACAAAAATGGGCTTTGAATTAGAAGATAGCTATGATGAAAAACGTGGTGAAGGTTCATTCCGCACAAAATATTTACAATGTGTAAATAATCCAGAGTTATCACGTGAAACAGTGAATGCCATTGATATTATGAAACGTATTATGCGTTCACAATTAGAAACTGGTGTGCCATTCATGTTCTACCGTGATGAAGTAAACCGTCAAAATGCAAATAATCATGAAGGGATGATTTATTCTTCAAACCTTTGTACTGAAATTATGCAAAATATGAGTGCGACAACATTTGAATCGGTTACTTTAGAGGATGATGTGATTGTAACGCGCCGCAAACCAGGAGATTTTGTTGTATGTAACTTATCTTCAATCAACTTAGGTCGTGCAGTTCCTCAAAATGTATTAGAACGTCTTATTCCTGTTCAAGTGCGTATGCTAGACAATGTCATCGAATTAAATACAATCCCTGTTGCACAAGCAGAACGTACGAATGCACGCTATCGTGGGATTGGTCTTGGAACTTTCGGTTGGCATCATCTATTAGCTCAAAAAGGAATCAAGTGGGAATCAGATGAATCGGTTGAATACGCGGATTCTTTATATGAACAAATTGCTTACTTAACAATTAAAGCATCGCATGAATTAGCACAAGAAAAAGGGGCATATCCTCTATTTGAAGGTTCTGACTGGGCGACAGGTGCTTATTTCGATAAGCATGGTTATGCTAGTGAACAATGGAATGAATTACGTGCAAGCATTGGCGAACATGGTATGCGTAATGGCTATGTAATGGCAGTAGCACCTAACTCATCTACTTCAATTATTGCAGGTTCAACAGCAAGTATCGATCCTATCTTCCAAAAATCTTATTCAGAAGAGAAAAAGGATTATAAGATTCCTGTAACAGTTCCTGATTTAAATGAAAAAACAACTTGGTACTATAAATCAGCGTACTTCATTGACCAAAACTGGACAATTAAGCAAAATGCAGCACGCGCACGCCATATTGACCAAGGGATTTCATTGAATCTATATGTACAAAACACAGTAAAAGCAAAAGATTTATTAGAATTACACATCAACGCTTGGAAGAGCGGCATTAAAACAACTTATTATGTGCGTTCAACTTCTGTAGAATTACTTGAATGTGAATCTTGCGCAAGCTAATTGTATAGAAAAGGGGAAAGAAACAATGACTGAAATTCAAAAACGTATTTTAATGGATAAAGAAGCGCCAAACCGTTCGACAGCAATCGTCAACGGTCGCTCTTCTAACGTCCTAAACTGGGATGATGTTCGCTTTAGCTGGGCCTATCCTAAATATAAAAAAATGTTAGGTAACTTTTGGACACCTTTCGAAATTAATATGGGAACAGATGTGAAACATTTTCCTAACTTAACAGAAGAAGAACAAAATACCTTTAAAAAAGTAATCGGTTTATTAGCACTCTTAGATAGTGTGCAAACTGATTACGCAGGTAAAGTAGCAGATTACTTAACAGATTCAAGTTTGAATGCTTTGATGATTATTTTGGCACAACAAGAAGTTATTCATAATCATTCGTATTCATATATTTTATCTAGCTTAGTATCAAAAGATGAACAAGATCGCATTTTTGATTTCTGGCGTACAGAGCCTGTATTGGAAAAACGCAATGAATTCATCCTTAAAGGATACGAAGATTTTGCTGAAAATCCAACGATTGAGAATATGTTAGATTCAATCGTTTATGATGTAATTTTAGAAGGTTTATTCTTCTACTCAGGTTTTAGTTTCTTCTATCATTTAGCGCGTAATCAAAAAATGGTGGCGACAAGTACGATGATTAACTATATCAATCGTGATGAACAACTCCATGTTGATTTATTCGTAAAAATTTATAAAGAATTATTAGAAGAACATCCTGAATATGATACGCCTGAGCGCGCAGAAAAAGTACAAGGTATTTTCCGAGAAGCAGCTGCCTTAGAAATCGAATGGGCAAATGATGTTATCGGCGATAAAATTGATGGCTTAGACGTTGAAGATGTCGAAGATTATATTTACTTCTATGCGAATGTACGTTGCAATCAATTAGGTTATGAGCGCCCATTTGAAGGCTACCGTAAAAACCCATTAAAATGGATTAAAGCATATGAAGATGTAGATTTAGGTAAAACAGACTTCTTCGAACAAAAATCGCGCCAATACGTAAAAGTAAATGTGCAAGATAATGGTTTCGACGATCTATAATAAAAAATTTCACTTTCGACCAGATTTGAGTTTATTCAAATCTGGTTTTTATATGCAAATTATAAAAACCTACGTGCATAAATATACATGTTTAAATTATTTCCCAAAAGAAGCCTGTGAGAAAAGTTATCCAAAAATGATTGATTTCCATGTTAAATTATTGGAATTTTCACACATATGTTATAATTTAGAAAAAATAGAAATTAAAAGGGGTTTTTACAGTGCAGCCAGTTCTATGGATTACAAGCAAATTACCTGCGGAGGTGGTCGAACCTTTAAAAACTTGGGCAGATGTTCGACAATGGCCTACATTAGAAGAAAATATGCCACATGAAAAATTAAAAGAAGTTATACAAGAGGCTGAAATTATTTGGACGATCATGGGTGATGAAGTCTCAAGAGAATTAATTGAATCCGCACCTAATTTAAAAATAATATGCAATTTAGCCGTTGGATTTAATAATATTGACGTGGAAGCAGCTACTGAACACGGCATTATTGTTACGAATACACCAGGTGTTTTGACGGATACAACAGCAGATTTAGCCTTTACGCTTATGCTAACAACAGCTAGAAGAATTGTTGAATCATCCAATAAAGTTCTTAGTGGTGAATGGAATTATTGGGGTGTGAATCAGTTTGCTGGTATGGATATATTCGGAAAAAAACTTGGTATCATTGGTATGGGACGAATTGGAGAGGCGCTTGCTTATCGAACAAAGGGCTTTAATATGGATGTTGTCTACCATAATCGAAACCGCAAACTAGAAGCAGAGGAAAAGTACGGCTTTAGCTACCGTGAGTTGGATGATTTACTAAAAGAATGTGATTTTGTTGTTTTATTTACGCCATTAACTGAAGAAACAAAAGGTATGATTGGTGCACGCGAACTCGCATTAATGAAAAAAACAGCGATTTTAATAAATGTAGCGCGGGGTGGAATTGTTCAAGAACAAGCGTTATATGAAGCTTTGAAAAATGATGTGATATGGGCAGCAGGAGCAGATGTTTTTGAAAAAGAACCAGTCCCTGTAGATCATCCTCTTCTGAGTTTACCTAACTTTGTTGCATTACCTCATATAGGCAGTGCTACTTTAGCTACACGCAGAAAAATGATGGATATGAACGTAGAGTCAATCATGAGTTATATCGAAAAAGAAGAGATAAAACACAGCATTAATTAGGAGGTTTTTACATGAAATTGCCAAGAGGGATTACAGGATTTTTTGATGAAAAGGCGGCACTGCAAATGATTGATTTAAAAAAGTTCCGTTCACTCTGCTACGATGTTTCTTTACATGAAGATATTGTTTTGATTTCCATCAAAGAAGCTGTGTATCCAACTAATTATATTTGTGCGAAGTTCTCGGTGAATGATCAGCCGATACAAATTTTACTAAATGCGTATTACCCACTTTTGGCAGCAGCTGTAATAACAGAGCATGAACATATCGTTTTTTGTGAGCTACCTAAGACGTTCGAAAGCTTCATCGCGCATTATCAGTCAATTTCACTTGAAGAACTACAAGAGAAACTAAGGGAGGAGCATTTGGAGCAACTTTCTGAAGTAGAGCGTCAACAAATTACATTTTGGGCTCCTCAAAATGTAGGTGAAATTATTTTTAATACATGGGATTAACAGACAATTTCATAAAAAAAAGAAAGGATTGCTTAGTTTATAATGCCACTTTTAAAGTAGCGCTATAAACAGAGCAATCCTTTTATTTATAGTGTTCAGATAAATTTTTAAGAAGTGTATTACGTAATTGAACTAATTCAGGATATTGATAGAAAAAGAGTATTTTATCATCCGCTATTTCTTTACTTTTAGGTTTCTTAATAAGAATAAAGTACATCCAAGACTCAGCAAAATCTTCTATCACATCTGTTGTTGCATAATCGGAGACAAATTCATCAAAATGTGCATCGTAGAAGTCGATTAGCTCATCTTCTGAAGCAGAGGTACCAGGCCATTCATCTATTAAATCATCTTGCCAAAACTGCTGATAAAAATCATAAATATACGTATTCTGTTTATAACAAACATCTAATAACTTATCTGTTGAACAGTCTTTGTTTTTAGTGTACTCAGAGGAATTTAAAGAAAATAAATGGCCGAATTCGTGAATAAGGGTTGCGTATAAATCTTTGAGATTTTCAGCATCCTTATAATCTAACGCGAGTTCCCAATAATTTTCGTCATACATCTGTTGTACGTAGCCAAGCGTATTGTCGGCACCGTCTGTCATTACTTTAAAGCGTTTAATCATCTCTCTGTTTTCAACAGGAACTAAATGAGCAAAACGCTGCCATAATTCATTTTGAAGCTTTGTATTTTTAATAAAAGAAGAAAATTCATCGTCGCGAGAGGCTTTGACTTTTTTTAATTGATCTTTATGAATTCTAAAGGATATTACGGACTTTTCTTTTATAACAGGTTCACTCTCAATCGGTTCCTCTGGATATTCTAACGCATCAATTATTTTTGAATCCTCTGAATCAGTGAATTCTTGCAATCGACTTAAACTCTTTTCATCTAATTCCGTCTCATTTCCAAAGTCCTCTTTGTCCATAAACTCGTTATATAATAAATCTCCATGTTTTTCTTGTAACTCTTTAATAATTTTGTCGCCTGTTTCAAAATCCGTTTGATTGGCGGTAGTTACCTTTTTTATAACAGGCTTGGAGTCAGAAGAATATTTGGGTTCGATAATAAATGCATAGGCAAGGAGTACAACCATTAAAAGAGATAGCAACAATAAAAGCTTCTTTGTCATTTTAAATGAAAGTCCTCCTTTTAATGCGTATTTTTAATAATTATTAATTAAAAACGCTCGTTTTTTTTATAATCTCTCTATTGTATAGCCTAAGAAGTTTAAAGACAAACTTTTAATGAAATGAGTAAAAGAAAAACAGAAATTCGTTATGTAATCGAATTTCTGTAATAAATACATTCTTGTCTCAATTATTTTTATCGATGATGGGGCTTTTAAATAGTTTTCTTTTCATACTCATACATACGCTTATCACAAGGTTGATAAAGAGATTCATAATCTAGAAGGTTTTCTTAAATAAAATTAATGCCGATTCTCGGTACAACTTCAATTTCGATGTCGTCGTATACAAATTCTTTTAAAATATAACGTACTTCATTGATAATTGTTGTGGTTTGTTTAAATAAGAGTAATACAGTTTTAACTAATTGAATATGAACATAAATTAAAAGAATAAGATTTACAAAAAGGCAGATAAAACATGTCATGACATGTTTTATCTGCTGTTACTATTTTTTACGAACAACAATCATGACAAAGTTTAATAACTCATTTAAGCCACGCTTTAAAAATTTCGCATCATTTAACGCATATTCGTTCCCCGTATTTATCCAGTCCTGCCAACACGCTTCGAATTGATCCGATTCATATACCGTCACCTCGATTAAATCATCACAGCCTTGTTGAATATGTTTTTCCTACCAATTCGCACTGTGGAAAGTATCAACAGCATCTTCAAGCCACTCATTCATAATCTCTGGTACTTGTTCAAGCTCTGATTTCAAACCAGGAACACTAATTAGTGCGTACCCACCACTTTTTAAAAGTGGAAGCATTTTTTTTTGCGAAAAATTCATTCTCACAGCCGTAATAATGGTAAGAGTCAATGCTTACAATTGCATCAAAAAAATCATTCGCAAAAGGTAAGTCTAGTGCGTTCGCATGAATTGGAATCATTTTATCCTCAAGTTTCCACTCTTGTCTTGTTTCCCAATTTTCTGTTGCAGAAATCCATAAATCTGTTGCATAGACAGTATTTGCATTGGTTTCATTGGTAATATATACCGATGTAAGTGCTTTACCGCAGCCAAGGTCAAGAATTGTTCCACTCGTTAGGGCATCTGGATTTTTAATTAGGAGCTCCTCGAGAAGTCGTATCGAATTTGGCCCCATCAAATAGTCTTTTGTAAAATAATCTTTATACTTGTTACTGTTCATTTTTCTCCCACCTTGTATTAAAAGTCTAATGCCTGGAAACTAAATATGTCCATCTTTATGAAATTACACTACTTTTAGCTTGCATGTTTTTCAATCTGCAATCTTAATTGTTTGCAGTACTTGTTGCATTTGAACGAACGTTTTTTCCTTTCTTTACTTATTAAAGAGGTCAGATAGTCCACCGATGCCTTTTTCTTCGCTAGAGCCTCCGGTAGATGGGGCGGCTGAGAAGACGCGGCTTGCTAGTCGATTGAATGGCATTGATTGTACCCAGACTGAGCCGGGGCCTTCAAGTGTGGCAAAGAATAGGCCTTCTCTACCGAATAGGGCTGTTTTTACACCTTTGACTGCTTCGATTGAGTAGTCTATGTCAGATGTCATGGCAACTAGGCAGCCTGTGTCGATTTTTAAGCGTTCGCCAGGTTGTAAATCTTTTTTCACGACAGTTCCTCCAGCGTGGATGAATGCTAAATCGTCGCCTTCTAATTTTTGCATGATGAAGCCTTCGCCACCAAAAAATCCAGTGCCTAATTTTCGTTGGAATTCTACACCTATAGATACGCCGTTTGCAGCTGCTAGAAATGCATCTTTTTGGCAGATTAATTTTCCGTTTAATTGTTGTAAATCCATTGGAATAATTTTACCTGGATAAGGAGAAGCGAAAGATACATGCTTTTTTCCATGGCCATCATTAGTGAAAGTGGTAATAAATAAACTTTCCCCAGTAATTAATCTTTTTCCTGCGCCTTTTAATTTATCTAAAAAACCACCAGCAGAAGAGGTGTCACCAAAAATAGTTTCCATTCGAATTTGGTCATCCATCATCATTAATGAGCCTGCTTCTGCAATCACCGTTTCTTGTGGATCAAGTTCAATTTCGACAAATTGCATATCATCACCATATAATTTATAGTCAATTTCATCATTCTTCATATTTTCTTCTCTTTACGATGTTTTAAATTTAATTGTATACATACTATTTATACTACTTGCAATCTTAGCGAAAGGTTTCAGTTTCGAAGAATATCTTCTAAAAAAGTTTTATGAAAAGGTTTTTAAGGGAACTATATTGTAGAAAAAACTTTTCTTAAAGAAGGATATTTAGGTAATTTATAGAATATTTAATAAATAAGGTAAATTGCTTATGATTCTACGAGGAGGGATTGGATGAAGCTTCAGCATTATGTCAATGGTCAATGGGTAGAGATTGATGATATGAACTTAATTCCTGTGTTAAATCCGGCAAATGGGAAAGAAATTGCACAAGTTCCAATGGCATCAAAGGAAGTTGTTCATCATGCAATTGAAGTTGCCAAGAAAGCACAAAAAAGCTGGGCATTAGTACCAGCACCCAAACGAGCAGATTATTTATATGCAATTGGTCAAAAATTAAAAGAACGAAAAGAACAGTTAGCTCAAATTTTGACTGCAGAAATGGGTAAAGTCATTGAAGAGGCAAGAGGCGAAGTGCAAGAAGGAATTGACATGGCATTTTATATGGCTGGTGAAGGTCGTCGTATGTTTGGGCAAACTACACCATCTGAATTGCCTAATAAATTTGCGATGAGTGTGCGAAGTCCGATTGGTGTCGTTGGTTTGATTACACCGTGGAACTTCCCAATCGCTATCGCTACATGGAAGTCATTTCCTGCACTTGTTGCTGGTAATGCTGTGATTTGGAAACCATCAACTGAAACACCGATGATGGCTTACGAATTAGCAAAAATATTTGATGAAGTGGGCATTCCCCCTGGAGTAGCGAATGTTGTTTTTGGCTCCGGTAACGATGTGGGGACAACTTTAATTGAACATCCAGACGTGAAAGTAATCTCCTTTACTGGTTCAACTGAAACAGGCAGTAAAGTGGCTGAATTAGGTGGCAAACACTTAAAGAAAGTATCGCTTGAAATGGGTGGTAAAAATGCCATTATTGTTTTGGAAGATGCAGACTTAGATTTAGCGGTAGAAGGGATTTTGTGGAGCGCGCTTGGAACAGCAGGCCAACGTTGTACAGCATGTAGTCGTGTGATTGTCCATGCTGATGTGAAAGAACAGGTGGAACAGCGATTACTAGCGGCAATGAGCGAACTAAAACTAGGTGATGGTGCAGATGAAGAGGTAAGTATTGGACCTGTTATTCATCGAGCGGCTTTGCATAAAATTCATAGCTATACGCAACAAGGTTTAAATCAAGGGGCTCGTCTACTAACAGGTGGAAAAATAGCCGATGATGGCGCACTAGCCGACGGAAGTTATTATGAACCAACTTTATTTACAGATGTGGCATGGGATTCGATTTTGGCACAAGAAGAAATTTTTGGACCTGTGATTTCATTGATTACGGTTCATAGCTTGCAAGAGGCGATAGAGGTTAATAACTCAGTGAAATATGGGCTTTCAAGCTCTATTTTCACGCAGGATATTAATCGTGTGTTTGAGGCACAAAGAGATTTAGACACAGGCATTGTCTATGTCAACGCAGGAACAACGGGTGCAGAAATTCATTTGCCATTCGGTGGAACAAAAGGGACTGGGAATGGACATCGAGATTCGGGTGTCCAAGCTTTAGATGTCTATACAGAGTGGAAGAGTGTTTATATTGATTACAGCGGAAAATTACAGCGAGCACAAATTGATACTGAATAAATTCATATAAGGGGGCATTATCATGAATGTAACAATTTTAGGAGCAGGACTGATGGGGAAAGAGATTGCCAGAGATATGGTTAACAGTTCAAAAGTAGAGCATGTTTATTTAGCTGATTTAAATGTCGAACAAGCACAGAAATTTGTAGATCATCTCAACACAGACAAGGTAGAAGTTCTGAAAGTAGATGCCAATGATGAGGAACAATTACGTGACGTAATGAGTAAGGCAGATGTAGTTGTGAATGCATTATTTTATTCCTTTAATTTACGTGTGGCAAAAATGGCGATTGAGATAGGTGTGCACTCAGTAGATTTAGGCGGTCATATTGATGGAATTACGGATGAAGTATTGAAGTTAAATGACCAAGCAAAAGAAAAAGGCGTAACAATTATCCCTGATTTAGGGGTAGCTCCGGGTATGACCAATATTTTAGCGGGCTATGGTGCTTCTAAACTAGACCATGTGAGTGGGATGAAGCTTTACGTAGGTGGCATTCCAACGGTTAAACAGCCGCCGTTGAACTATAATGTTGTTTTCTCTCTAGATGGAGTATTTGACCACTATACAAATCCATCTGTCATCATTCGTGATGGGATATTCCGTGAATTACCGTCATTGACAGAGGTAGAAAATCTTTATTTCCCTGGCTATACAGGATTAGAGGCATTTTTAACAAGCGGTGGCTTATCAACATTACCGCAAAGTTTTCCTAAATTGCAGTCATTAGAATATAAAACGATTCGCTATGCAGGCCATGCGGAACGTTTCAAATTATTAGTTGATTTGGGTTTAACGAAGAAAGAAAATTTAGTTACATTAAATGATGGTCAAACCGTAGAGATGCGTGACGTCTTAAAAAATTATTTAAATGATAAATTACAACTAGGGGACAAAGAAGATGTTGTGTTACTTCGTGTGGAAGTGCATGGAGAGGCAAATGAAGAGCGTGCTTCATTCCAGTATGAGATGGTGACGTATCGAGATAAAAATAGTAGTGTAACAGCAATGGCATTAGCTACTGCAACTACGATTTCAGTCGTGGCACAACTAGTTGGTGACGGTACAATTACCGAACGAGGTGTTATCCCACCAGAGAAAGCCGTACCAGGAGAAGCGTATATGAATGAAATGAATCATCATGGCGTAACAATTACAGAAACGATGCTACTATCGACCAATATCATTAAAGGATAGGGGAATGCGATATGGATTTTCGTTTTTCAGACGAACAAAAAATGCTAAGACAAACGGTCAGAAGCTTTGTGGATGCAGAAATCATTCCCCATATTTCAGAATGGGATGCACAGGGGGCTTTTGATCCAAAAATTTGGACGCGTTTAGCTGATTTAGGTTTGCTTGGTATTTGTATACCAGAAAAATATGGCGGTAGCGGTATGGATTACAATGCATTAGCTATCGCTTGTGAAGAGCTGGAATGCGGTGACACGGCTTTTCGAACAGCTGTATCCGTTCATACAGGTTTGAACAGTATGACGCTCTTACAGTGGGGGACAGAGGAGCAGAAGCAACGCTATCTTATTCCCCAAGCAAAAGGGGAAAAGATAGGTGCTTTTGGCTTAACAGAACCGGGAGCAGGGTCTGATGTCGCAAGTATGTCGTCACATGCGGTATTAGAAGGTGATTACTACCGTTTGAATGGGCAAAAAACATGGATTTCTCTGTGTGACATAGCCGATTATTTCATCGTATTTGCTTACACAGATAAGGAAGCGAAGCATCATGGTATCTCTGCTTTCATAGTTGAACGAGAAATGGTTGGTTTTTCATCTAAAGCCATTAAAGGTAAGTATGGTATTCGCTCGGGAAATACGGGTGAGTTGTTTTTTGAGGATATCATGATTCCAAAAGAAAACTTACTTGGTCAAGAAGGTGAAGGATTTAAAATTGCGATGTCGGCATTAGATAATGGCCGATTCACAGTAGCTGCAGGAGCAGTAGGTTTAATACAAGCATGTATTGAGGCGAGCGTTCGCTACAGCCATGAACGTCACACCTTCGGACAGGCCATTGGTGAGCATCAGTTAGTCAAACAGATGATTGCGAAAATGGAAGCTGGCTATCAAATGAGTCGATTACTTGTTTATCGTGCGGGTGAGTTGAAAAATCAAGGGATTCGAAATACACGTGAAACATCTTTAGCAAAATGGCAGGCATGCGATTTTGCGAACCAAGCGGCAGATGACGCTGTGCAAATTCATGGAGCTTATGGCTATTCAGATGATTACCCCGTGGCCCGTTATTTGAGAAATTCAAAAGCACCGGTCATTTATGAGGGAACACGTGAAATCCATACATTAATGCAGGCTGACTATGTATTAGGAAATCGCCAAGATAAAGAACTATCGCATACATTACCCCCATGGACGTTTGATTTTTAGCCCACATAAGGTGAACATAAAAAATGAGTAACAACGACAGCCTATAGCCGTCGAAGTTGCTCATTTTTTTATAAAAAGTTATTTGGTATTGTTTTGTATCGCTAACATTTCAGAGGCTGTGACAAATGTGTAATGATCTTTTTTTAGTTGCTCAATAACATAGGGTAAAGCTTCTGCTGAAGTCATATGGATATCATGCATTAAAACAATAGTGTATTTAGACTTTTCAGCATTAATATTAGCTAAAATACTTTTTGTTTGATGATTTTGCCAGTCGAGTGTATCGACCGTCCATAAAACTGTTGGTAATTTAGCCAATTTCGTCACCTGATCATTACGTGCACCATAAGGTGGGCGGAATACGGTCGGTTTATGACCAGAAGCAGCCTGAATATACTTATTCGTTAAATTAATTTCAGATTTAATTTTTGCTTCATTCAGCATGGATAAATCCGGATGAGAGTATGAGTGGTTGCCAAGTTCATGTCCCGCTGTATAAATTTGTTTGACGATTGCAGGATATGCTTTCGCTTGCTGACCTAAAATAAAGAAGGTAGCTGGCACTTTTTCTTTTTTTAATGTAGCTAGAATCTTTTTAGTGGATGTAGCGTTTGGACCATCATCAAAAGTTAATGCTACATACTTCTCAGTTTTGTTTGCTTCTTGAGTAGCTGTTTTCTTTATTTTCGGTTTTTGTAAATTTTTTGCTAACGAATTTTGAATTTTATCTAGTGGAATGGCAACTCGAATCGTTTCATCAAATGGCATTGTATAATTTTCACTCCTAAAGAAAAAATATAAATTAGTATTAGACAAAGCTATATTTTTAAAGCTAATAGGTCTTGGATCAATTTTTAATTTCTTTTTATGTTTTGAATTATAGGCAATGACTTTTGAATCTTTTGCAAAGTTTTTTTCAATCATTGATGTAATCGTAGCTAGTTTTTTTTCGCTAGGTATAATGTCACTTAATGTCAGTAATTCTTTATTTTCAGAGTTAACAATGAATGTAGAAATATTTTTTTCTTTAAAAGCTGTACCTTCTAATACTTTTTGTGTTAAAACAAACGAGTATAGTTTTTTATGCTTAATAAATTTGTAATCTACATATAAAGTAGAGTTCTTAGAGGATTTACTTAAAAATGATTTTTTTGTCATACTGACTGATTCTTTTACAGCTTTGTTGAGCTTTGTAGAAGTTGTTTTTGGGTATTTTATAATGTAGTTCCCCTGATGTGAATTTTTTTGTAAACTGATAGTTTGAACAAATTTATCATTCGTTTTCACTGTAGATACTTGTTCTGGTTCTGCAGCTATAACTTTTTCAGAGGACTTATTAAAAATAAATAAGTAAACAATTGCAAAGATAACGAGAGCTAGAAATGCGCAAGCTAGTAAAGAATCAATAAGCAATCTACGCTTAGATGTCAATTGATTCATAGGTATGTACTCCTTTATGT
>JAGHSJ010000428.1 GCA_018065935.1 Candidatus Kurthia equi | reverse complement strand
TAAAGAGAAGTATGTCGGGATTCGTCCTGCACCGGGTTACCCTCTTGTCCTGAGCATTCTGAAAAAGCGACCTTGTTTAGCTGGTTAGATTCAACCAATGCCATTGGTACCGAACTGACTTCTAGTTTTGCAATGTGGCCACCTTCTAGTGTCAGTGGCTTCTATTACAGCAATCCGCAGCCTGAATACTTTAATGTCGGTAAGATTGCGCAGGATCAGCTAGACAGTTATGCAGAGCGTAAAGGCTGGTCGATGGATGAAGCGAAACGCTGGTTAATGCCAAATTTGGATGATTCGATTGATATTTAAATAATCCTCCCCAGCCCTCCTTTTTTAAAGGAGGGAGTAAAAAAAAGCCCTCTTAATGAGGGCTTTTTATGAATCTTTAAATCTCCCATAGCCCCTCTTTAAAAAGAGGGGCTATGATGTGATTGAATGACTTACATGACAGCTTTTCCCGGAACAAGATTTAAAGCATTGCTTTAAATGAAGTGCAAGAAAGAGAGGTTGGAAGGGATTTAATTGATCTAAGTAAAACAAATATTTAAAATTCTTGACTAAATAATAAGTGAATAAACTCTGATGGCGACAATAAAAATTTTTGACTTAGCAAGTTTAGAATCAATATGTAAAATTTTAGGTGATACAGATAACGGGCTTACAAGTACTGAAATTACCAAATACTTATCAGAATGTAATATTTCAGACCCTGAACTAAATTCTACTAAGTGGAAACGTTTGTATGATGCTTTAAGCATAAAACAACAAAATGATCGTTGTGCCAATAATGTTATTGCATTTATTCAGCATGTAATTAGACCTTCTCGTCATGTAAATAACCAAAAATGGTTTGAAGATATAAGAACTAAATTAAATTATGTTCTTTCATTTGAAGGTTTAGAAATTGGGGAAAATGGCACTTTCAAATATATAAGTACGGCAAAAACTTTTTCAGAAGCAGAACAACGTGCACAAAAATTACGAAAATCTTTATTAGAGAGAAAGATTCATCCCGATGTTCTTTTATTTTGTAAATCTGAACTACTCGTAGATAACTATTTCCATGCAGTTTTTGAGGCAACTAAAAGCATCGCAGAGAAAGTAAGAAATAAAACAAGTTTAACTTCTGATGGGGCTGAACTAATAGATCAAGCATTTGCTTTTAAAGGAAAGATTCCCTATCTAGCATTAAGCCATTTAATGACAGAAAGTGAAGCAAGCGAGCAAAAGGGTTTTATGAATTTACTTAAAGGTGTTTTTGGCACTTTTAGAAATACTACAGCACATGCTCCAAAAATTACGTGGACTATTAATGAGCAAGATGCTTTAGATATCCTTTCAATGATTTCACTCATACATCGCAAATTAGATAATGCCATTGAACCTATGAAAATATACCAAGGAACATCTTTATTTAATCCCTCCTAACCTCCCTTTAAAAAGGGAGGAACTACGTGAACTTTATACCGTCATTAAATTCGTGTGAAGTCCCCCTTTATCAAAGGGGGATTTAGGGGGATTCTAATAACTGAGTAATCACATCATAAATTATTTGAACCACCACATTCGTTTCCCTCAACACCTGCCCATTATCAAATCTCAACATCCTCAACCCCAACTCAGCTAATGCCTGATCTCTTACTCGATCAGCTTCCAATCCTTCATCGGCAAAATGCTGACTACCATCACACTCTATTACCAAATTGGCTGCTGGACAGTAAAAATCCACGATGAAATTTAAAATTGGTTTCTGCCTGTAGAACTGCAAACCTAAAATTTGCTTGCCGCGCAGCCTTGTCCAAAGTAGCTTCTCAGCTTCTGTCATGTTGTTGCGTAATTCGCGTGAGGCTTGTTTTAAGTTTTTATTGTAGGGTTTCATTTTTCTTCTTTTTATTTGTTTAATTTGATCCCTCCTCTTGCCCCATATATGGTTCACCTTTTAAAAGGGAGGAACTGTCACGTAATTCATCTAATCATATGGCAGTCCCACTTTACCAAAGGTGAGAAGTATTGCTTCGCAAATAGGGGGACGAGTTGAAGACTTATTTACCACCACTCTACACTTATTCTAA
>JAGHSJ010000287.1 GCA_018065935.1 Candidatus Kurthia equi | reverse complement strand
GTATAATAATAATTATATTTAACAAGGAATAGGGGAATTCAATTGAGTATTTATAATTATTTAGTAAAAAAACCAAATGGTGAAATTTTATCGATGGAATCATATCGTAATCAAGTATTTTTAGTGGTAAATACGGCTTCTAAATGTGAGTTTACATATCAATATGAAGATTTACAAAAATTATATGAAAAGTATAAAGGAAAAGGCTTCAGTGTGTTATCATTCCCATGTAATCAATTTGGTGAACAAAATCCTGAAGATGGTCACACGTCAGCCACACAATGTAAATTACAATATGGTGTAAGTTATCCTGTTTTTGAAAAAATTGATGTAAATGGTGAAACTACACATCCACTTTTCAATTATTTAAAACATGAATTAGATGTACCTGATATGACGAAGCGCTCAATGCAGGAGAGAATTTTACACGACCGAATTCAAGAAAATTATCCAGACTATTTAATCGGGCGAAATATTCGTTGGAATTTCACAAAATTCTTAGTTGACGCTAGTGGTAAAGTGATTAAACGCTTTGAACCAACTGATTCGATGTTAGATGTTGAAGAAGCAATTGAACAATTGTTAACTGCTAAAACTGTTTAAATCATCACTATAAAAAAGAGGCTGGGACAAAATATCTCATTTTCCTTTTTTAAGAGTTCGCAAGTAAAAACCGGAACCGCCCCACAGCGCGATTCCGGTTTTTTTATGCTCAAATGAGATGGTGTTTTTACACGTATGTCCCAACCTTGTTTCATGTATATACAGTTATTCATTTTATAAATCTTTTGCTAAAGCGGTGAAAATAACCCCTAAGCCATGAGCGCCTGCATCAGGATACCCAATACTGCGTTCACCCACTGCTCCAGCTCGTCCCATATGAGCCACAATTTCTTTCGTTAATTCTGCGCCAGTTACAGCGGCAGAAGCACCTGTGATGAAACCCTCTTTAAATGTAGTTGCTTTGCTCCAAGCGTCAACACAAGGCACAAATGCATCAATTAAAGTTTTATCTCCAACCACTGCACCGCGTCCAAATGAACGTTCTCCAGTTTTCTGAATTCCTTTAACAGCTGCTTGTAGCATATGTGTGAAATCATTGACAGTTAATGTATCTAATCCTTCAACTGCTTTACTTGCAGCTCGGAATGCAGATCCCCAAATCGGACCAGAAGCCCCTCCACAATGTTCCATAATAATCATTGAGCTACTTGATAAGAAATCTGCAATTGTCGGTTCTTCAAGTAATTCAGCCCACTCACGTTTCAACTGTTTAAAACCTTTAGCGACACTCATACCGAAATCGCCATCACCAGCATGGGCATCTAATTCACAAAATGGAATTTCATTTTCAATAATGACTGCACTCATTTTATCAATATAGTAATGCATATTAGCTAATGTAAACTCTTCATTAGCAATTTCTGCAAATTCAGGCGATGTTTCTAAATCAAATGACACATTTGATTTTTCCTTTTTAATTGATGCGGCTAAAAGTTCAATAGGTGCAACTTCTCCTTCGACTTTTAAAGCGGGTGTAGAAGCTGGTGTATTTAAATAAGATGTTAATTCATTATCTAATTTAAGAATAGATAGTGATGCACCTGCCATATCAATACTCGTCATATAATTCCCGACAAATGTGCGGTGAACAGTAATGCCTTTTTCCATAAGTACACGAATGACACTATTATTATAAACATATAACTCTTGGAGCGGTGTAGCGCCAAAACCATTTACAAGAATAGCGACTTCCTTTGCATCACCTAAGTCTTTAAGAATATCGGTTACCATGCGTTCAGCTAAATCATCAGCAGACATTAATTTCTCGCGACGGATTCCCGGTTCGCCATGAATGCCTACACCATACTCCATTTCATCATCTGCTAATGTGAAAGTAGGAGTGCCTTTTGCGGGGACAGTACAAGATGTAAAAGCAAAGCCAAGTGTCCGAACTTGATCGGCTGCTTTTTGTGCGACAGCCTTTACAGTAGGTAAATCAAAACCTAATTCAGCTGCAGCACCAGCAATTTTATGTACAAAAATTGTACCTGCGACTCCACGACGACCAACCGTATATAAACTGTCTTCGACAGCAATATCATCGGCTACTTTTACATAATCAACTAAAATGCCATCCTCCGCTGCAAGAGCAGCACCATTCTTGAAATTCATCATGTCTCCAGAGTAGTTTTTAATAATCATTAGGACACCTTTGGGATTGGCCACTTCTTTAATTCCTTGATATACCTGTATTTGTGAAGGTGAGGCAAATACATCCCCACAAACAGCGGCATCCAGCATCCCATTTCCAACAAAACCAGCATGAGTGGGTTCATGTCCGCTCCCGCCCCCACTAATAAGGCTTACCTTATCTCTTTTACGGTCTTTACGAGAAATCACTTTATATTTTTCATTCAGTTCAAGTTCTGTATGCGCTTGCACAAAACCGTGACACATTTCCAAAATTAAATTTTGTGCTTGATTCATTAGTTTTTTCATATTGAAACCCCTTTTAATGCATAGTAGTTGATTTTTTAGAGAACATTACTATCTTACACAAATAGTTTTAAAAAGTCTGATTTGAGCCCTGAAAAAGTGACTAATTTTTTTCTAATTTGCGAAACGAATTGTTTTTACACTTTTGAAGTTAGTTGAAAAAGGGAAGCAATAAAGTAATGCATTTAAAGGAGGGCGATTATTTTGAGTAATCATCGGATTAAATTAGAACAAGCAGCACTCGACTTTGCAAAAGAAAATGAAGAACCCCCGTTTTTATATCAGTTACCTGTGGCAGAAGGGAGGAAAACGGTTGATGAAGCACAAGGGGGAGAAGTTGAAAAATTAGAAGCATCGATTGAGGAGATAGAGGGAATTAAAACCCCTTATGGAACAGTAACTGTAACTTTATATCGTCCAACGAAGGAGCAAATTCTTCCAGCACTTGTATATGCTCATGGTGGAGGATGGGTTTTTGGTAATGCCCATACACATGATACACTGATGCGCGAACTAGCTGTCAAAGGCCAACAAGCAGTCTTCTTTGTGAACTATAGCTTGTCTCCTGAAGCAAAATACCCTGTAGCTTTGGAAGAAATTTATGCAGTGACAAAATGGGTAGTGGATCATGAAGAGGACTTGAAACTAACTGGTAAACTAACGATTGGTGGAGATAGTGCAGGAGGAAATATGGCAATTGCTACAGCGCTACTCGCGAAAGAACGAAAAGGGCCAACTATTCATAAGCAACTTCTCTATTATCCAGTGACGGATGCAGCATTTGATACGGATTCCTATAAAGAGTTTGCGAGAGGCTATTTTTTACATCGTGACGGTATGAAATGGTTTTGGAAGCAATATCTTGAAAACGAAGAGCAACGTGATGAGATTACCGTATCTCCTTTACGCGCAGCAACAAAAAAATTACGCGGTATGCCCGCCACACTTCTTATAACGGGAGAAGCAGATGTTTTACGTGATGAAGGAGAGCATTTTGTAACAAAACTTCGTGAAGCAGGCGTAGAAGTTATTGCAGAGCGTATGCCAGCAATGATTCATGATTTTATGATGCTTCATGCTTTAGCAAAAACAGAGGCTCAAACTAAAGCATTGGAATTAACAATCAAATGGCTCAATAAATAGGGTTCTGGTGAAAAAAAGCAACAGAACCATAAAGAGAGCAAAATAGTTAATAAAGTGTATCTATCTCTTTCATAGGGTAGTAATTAAAAGAAGGAGGGTGATATGTATGAAAAGATGGGTGACCATGCTTATTGCTTTCATTATTATGCTTGTAGTAAATGGATTAGGTTCCATGGGCTATATTAATGGGCAATCACAAAGTGAAATATCAAACAAACTAGATGTATTATTCACACCAGCAGGATATGTATTTTCAATTTGGGGACTTATTTATATACTCGTTCTTATCTGGTTAATTATACAATTTACTCGAAGAAATTCATTAGAGAAATTGCCTCAAAGTGTTGTTATATTATTTATTCTTACCTGTGTATTTAATATCCTTTGGTTACTGATGTGGCATTATGAAATTTTCGTAGTCGCACAAATTATGATGTTCCTTCTATTACTAACGCTAATTATTTTATATATGAAATATCCAAAAGGGAATAATGGCTTCGGTGGAAGATTGCCATTTTCTTTGTATACAGGATGGATTTCAGTAGCGACAATCGCTAACATGGCCTATACATTAAAACATTATGATGTGTCACTTGGCGTGAGTGAAGTAAATGGAACAATTGGTTTACTAGTTGTGGCATTATTATTAGCAATAGCTACACTCTATAGTCGAAAAGATGTTTTTTATGCGCTTGTCTTTGTATGGGCGATTATTGGCATAGGTATTACCAATACCGAACAATCGTTAGTAACCGCTAGTTATATTACGGTAGGAATTTTAGTACTAGCAATTATCGGTTCTTTCTTCGTCAAACCTAGTGGAGAAGTAAAAAAACTCATTATAAAAAAATAAACGAAAAGCCTTTCTATTGACTTAGTGATAGAAAGGCTTTTCGTTTGAACTGAAAACCATTTTCGACTGTTATTTAGTAATATATAAATAGACCTGCTTCGTACTTAATAAGAAATCTCTGTCCTTTACCATGCCATTTTTCACTGCTATTTTTTCAGAAGCCTTATTGCCATATTGGATTAAAGACACGAGTTTGGGGAGTTGTAAAGTTACTAAACCATATTCCGTTAACATAGCTGCTACTTCAGAGGCATAGCCCTTTCCCCAAAAAGGTTCATCTATCCAGTAACCTACTTCAATCATCTCTTCTCCATCAACGAGTTGGGGTACTAGACCAGCATGACCAATCTTTTGATGGCTGTTCTTATCCAAAATTAACTTTAAGCCATAATTTTCATGACGAGAATAATAGGAAGTCATGCGATCATAGAATTCCTGTGTTTGTTGTTTATTCCATATACGGCCATCTCGAATATAACGCATCATTTTTGGATTGGTAACCATATGCTTGATAAAAGGCATATCCTTTTCTGTATAATCGACGAGTAGTAAACGTTTAGTTTCCAACAAATGAATCCCTTCTTTACAAATTATTTTTACAAGTATTGGCATGGTTTGTTATTAATTAGAGTAAACTTTCTTTATGAATATGTAAATATTAGAAATCATATCTATCTTAGATTAATTGAACGACCTCTATCTCTATCTCTGGCTTTCCTTCTAGCATAGCTATATGAAAATATTCTTCATAATCTTGTAGGACGTCTTCAAATTCATGTTGAGGCATTTTTTTAATCATCTATAAATTGTTTTTTAAGCATATTATTTTCCCTCCTTTAATAACTGATTGACACCATTTGAGAATTCTACCCATTCTTTTTTAAATTTATAGTAATAGTTTCTCCCTTTGTCGCTCAGTTGATAATATTTTCTTGGCGGACCTTCAGTAGATTTCTGAAGATAGGTGGTGAAATATTCCTCTTTCGTCAGCTTACGAAGTAAAGGATATACAGATCCTTCAGAAATTTCGATTTGTTGAGAAATCAGCTGCACTAATTCATAGCCATAACGATCAACTTTGTCAAGTAATGCTAAAACACATAGCTCCACTACACCTTTTTAAAATTAGACATTCATAGTATGCCTCCTGCTAATTATTTTTAGATACTGTTTAATGAATAGTAGCTCCATCTAAAAAACAACACTAACTATTATTCATTGCAAGGTACCAGTCCATAAAATGTACTAAATAGAGAAAAATAAAAAAGCACTCGCTTAAAAGTGCTTTCCTAAAGTGGTGCTGCTCCATGAATGAATAGCATTCGTAGAACGAGCAGTTATTTTCGCTAAATAGATCATCGTCGTATCAATTTTCTCATGTCCGAGTGAACGCATAATGTCATAAACATCGACTTTATTCAGATGCGAAATAATCGCATACGCATGTCGGAATGTGTGTGCTGTTATATGTATAGACTGTTGATCCAGAGTAGGAAAGTCTGTTTTTTTGAATAATTTACTCATACTTTGTGCTAAGTAAGTAGGTTTATAGGCTTTCCCACTACGTGTACAAAATAGCGGTTCATCCCTTTCTCCTTTGAAGAGCTCACTAAGTAAGTAAGCTTCTCGATAAAAAGCTAAACGTTCCAGTAGATGCGCTTTAATCGGAACATCTCTTCGTTTATTCCCTTTCCCTGTGACTTCAAAATAATAATCGCCCTGAATAAAATCACGCTTAATCGAACCCAAGGTCAGCTGGCATAATTCTTCGTTACGTAAGCCAGTTGTCACAAGGGTTAATATAATCGTATAAAACCGTAAATCCACTTTCTCCAATGTATCTAATATTTCTGTGACTTCATTAGGACCTAAATCTCTGTTGGGGCGATCATCTGCATGGACGGTCGCAGCTCGCAAACCTTTTGCTGCATCAAATGAACTATAGCCAGATGTATATAAGAAAGTAAAGAAGGCTTTAATAATTGTTGTCTTTCTCGCAAGAGTAGCAGGAGAGTATGTACCATGTTCCAAGACGTGTGGACTTTCTATCGTAAGCCATTCCTGATAACGGCGCAAATGTCTGGCCTCTATTTGTCGAAGCAGTGAATCCGACACATTCCTATGAATATCTAAATCTATTTGTGGTGCAAACTGGAGTAAATTCGTGATGAATTGTTTTAACTCTCTTTCATATTCATACTTCGTTCGTGCATTATTTTCTTTTGTTTGTGAAATGTTTTTTCGTTGGTGAATAAACCAAAATAGCATATCCATATCCGTAAATGCATCGAACAGAGGCTTATTCTCTTTTTCGTTTTCATCCATACGATTTTGTAAGTCAGTATACTTTTTTTGAGATAAAAGTTGTAACTCGTTTTTTTCTAAAGTTGAGATTAGTTCATTCAATAGTTTCAACTCCATGTCATCTTTTGTTTCTAGTTATATGAAGTATATCATGACATAGAGAATTAGTGACCTACTTGTTATGGTAAATTTAGTAGATATTAATTTGCTCGATGATTCTAGTATCTTCATATCCTAAAATATGAATGTGAAACGGGTAGCTTGTTTTGTCCAAGATGGGGAATAACAGTAAGAAAGTAAGCACATAGGTTAAGCACATCCGTAAAGATGGAGTAAAATATCAACTTTATGGATGTGTTGAAATCGGATAATCCTTACAGGAATCGTTTAACAGGTAGGATAAAATTATACGAACAAGTTAGTTGTTCTCTTATGAGAGAAATACGCAACCACGATTTAATATTCCGTCTTTTTAGCCTCATTAAGTAGACATAATATTTTTACAGAATGGAACAATATATGGAGATTTATCAGTCGACTGCTATCTCTAGGTAAATTACTTCCCCTTTCTTGCTTCAATTATCTTTTAAATACTACTTCTACCTAATGCTGTATTTTTTTAGTCAAAAAAAGTTTAATAGTTAATAACTCTAGCTATCTTTTTTCTATTCGTTGCTTCCTCTTTTTTATTACAATATTCATGTAGACCTTCCTTCTTCTACTTTTTCAATGCTTTCTCCCTCAAAACTACAGGGGGTAGAAGAAATCATTGAAAACATCCCAAATCCACTTATATCCCCATTTTTCTAAAAATCATTATTTTTTATCATAAAAACAGAAAATATAGATT
>JAGHSJ010000211.1 GCA_018065935.1 Candidatus Kurthia equi | reverse complement strand
ATATTATAAAGGTCAATTGAAAAAAGGGTTGAAAACAGCAACATATGATAAG
The DNA here is from genome assembly GCA_018065935.1 of Candidatus Kurthia equi. Classification (GTDB taxonomy): domain Bacteria; phylum Bacillota; class Bacilli; order Bacillales_A; family Planococcaceae; genus Kurthia; species Kurthia equi. The sequence continues at coordinate 2,870 of JAGHSJ010000211.1, read as the reverse complement.
CAAACACTACTTTTCAAAAATGGTACGGTAGCTAAAAAAGATGTTATTTTCAAAGATAAGTTATATACAAATGGTGTGCTGAATAAGAAATTCAAGCAAGTAGGCGATGTTTTTTATAAAAATGGTTCATTAGCGACAGGTTTAATTAATGGAGCAAATTATGAAAAAGGGAAGGTCACTGTAACGAAGGAAGAAAACGAGTTTAATAAAGCAAAAGAGCAATTCGAACAACAAGAAGCGGCTGTTGAAACAGCTAAATCCGAGTATTTAGATTTGATTGCTTTAGAAAAACTATTAGCTGGTGAGAAAACAACTACAGCAAAAACTTTACAAGTAAAAGCAGTAAATAATTCAGCTGTAGCAGCATTTATCGCGGAATTGAAAGGGAAGGACCTTTCAAAATTAACAGCAGCAGAAAAAGCTGAAATTCTTACGAAGTTAACAGCGCATAAAGCAGAGACGACAAAACGTCTTCAAACAGCTATAAATAGCTATGTGGCGTCTGCTGAAAAACTATCAACAACATCACAAGCACTTGCAAAAACAACGAATGACTTGAAAAAAGTAGAGCAAGTACAAACACTTGTGCAAGATGTAAAAACAGCGATTGTTGATTTAAAAGAATCTACGAAAGAATTAGTAGGTATTCAAATTGAATCGGCTAATCTAGAGAAATTAATTGTAGCTGTTGAAAAAGCGATTGCTGAAACTAAAGAAGCAATTGAAAAAGCTGCGGAAGAAATGAAACCAACAGAAGAAACAAAACCAGCGGAAAAAACAAAATCAGCGGAAGAAACAAAACCAACGGAAGTAACAAAACCAGCGGAAGAAACAAAACCAACGGAAGTAACAAAACCAGCGGAAGTAACAGCCAAGAAGAAAACTTTAAATGAGCTATTAGCAACAGTAACAGTGAATAAAACAGGCGATGAAATTCAAGCTGGAGATAAAATTCAAATTGGTAAACAGCAATATAATGTTTCGCTGAATGCGTATGAAGAATCAACTCCAGGTTTATATGTTTATATAGTTGGTTCGAAAAATTTTGTTAATGAATTTAATCAAGTAAAACAAGAGAGTGCAAAAACGAATCTTTCTTTAGTTGCTTTAGAGGATTTAATTACACAATTAGAAGATGCGATTAGATCGATTGAAAATATAAGTGTTGATCCAGCAGATGGTGAAATTCGACAGGTGATTCTAGAATTACCTAACACATATTTAACCGATGAAGCAACAGATGAGCAACTTAAAGAAGCGATTCAAAAACAAATGAATGATGTAATAAGAAACGGTTATAAAGTAACTGTTCAAAATGTTAGTATCTATGTAAAAGAAACGGGAGAAAGAACTGTAGAATTTACTGTAGAAGAGTTAGCTACGGGACGTACGTTTACTTCAAATTATGTGATGGATATTTTTTCTACCGAAACAGCTCAAGCTCACCTTAAATCATTAAAAGAAGCGTATGAAAAAGTAGTAAATTTTAATGAAATAAATCGCGAGTTAGGCGAAGGTTCTTCAGTAGTAGTAGACGGCGTAACTTATACTGTTGCGAAATATCCTGAAATTGGATCGGATGCAGAAAAGAAATATATTGATTTTTCTTATGCAGAAGAATTAACTAGTTACTTGGTACTTTTAAACAGTTCAGATTCATCCAATTTATTGAAAGTACTTAGAGCAGTAGATGATTTTTATGTAATTGAAGATCTGAAATTGAATTGGACAAATCAATTACTTGAAGAATTGAAAAATGAAAATGAAAAATTATGGAATGCATATATTGAAGTAGAGAGTGAATCTACACAATTAACGGAAGTAGAAATCAGTAAGGAATTACAAAAATTAGTAAGTGCTGGATTCGGTGTGATTGTAAACGAAATTGATAAAAAAATGATCAATTATATCGAGTTTCATATACGATTTCAAAGGGTGTAAATCAATTGAAATATAATGAAACAAGTTTCATAAACTTTGTCACAAAAGAACAACTAAATGCTCAAATGAGCGAAGCTAAAAAAGAACTTAAGGAAAATCTGAATCGTTTATCTATATCTGAAACAAGCATAGTTGAGGGTGAAAGAATCACTTTAGATGGAACTAGCTACGGTATTTCAAAGATGGCTAATGAAAAAGCAGGCGATACTTTATATTTTACCCTAGAGAATATGGAGTATATTTACACATATATAAATAAAGCTAAAAATACATTAGCTTCTAATGTCTTATCAGTAAACGAGTTGAATGATATTAATGAGACTTTGAAAACTCAGTTGGATAATTTTGCACGGAACTACGCAACGAATGTAACGAAAAAAAATTTAAATGTTAAAATTAGAGGTTTTGATGGAACAGCTATAATAATAGGTGAGGATGAATCGAATGAAGCTGCAATAAGAAGAACGCTAGAAACATTACTTGCTGCAGATGAAGAATTAACTGACATATATATTTCTAGTATAAACGAGTTGGATAAAACTGCTTGGGTACGAGTAGATGTGAAAAAAAGTTCAATCGAAGTAAGTAAAATGATTAATCTCAACTTATTTGAAGGAATCTCAGAGGAAGATGTAAGCAAAGAAATGCAAAAAAAATTAAATACACTAATTTCTAGCTTTGAGCTGCCTACTAAAAATGCAGAATTTTATAGTACAGGTAGTGTAAAAGTAGGAGAGACTTCATATGAATTTTCTAATGCAGCTCATACATTAGCAGGGGAGAAAAAATATTTACCGGCTAATTATGTGGAAGATGTAAATTATTTCATTGAAGAAGCAAAGGCATTAATCGAGAAAAAAGACCCAACAGCTACATTTAAAGAATTATCGACTGTCTATAATAATTTGGATATATATTAAATGTAGAAG
>JAGHSJ010000150.1 GCA_018065935.1 Candidatus Kurthia equi | reverse complement strand
GAAAGATATGAACTTACTGGACCATAAGTGTCATACCAAATATCATTGCTTGAAGTTGTTACATTTACTGTTTTATATGTTTTAAAAACACTTGTTAAATAAGACAAACTTCTTGCGTTCCAATCATCGCCAGTAACGGAAGACCTAACAAATGTAATTTTACGATATTTTGCTAAATCAACCGTAAATTCACCGGTATATTTGAATTTTTTGTCACTTATCGAGGAATTAGTTCCTTTAAGATAAACATAACTACAAGCAGAATCTTTTAACCAATTTTTATTAGTAACATTAAAACTTATACTAACCTCGCCTTCAGCTTTAACATCAAGCAATGCTCCAATGTCTAATCTACCTTTTGCAGTGTAAATTCCAGCATTGTCACTTGCGATTGATTTTGCAGATGCATACAAATCTCTTTCAAATTCAACCACGCTTCTTGTAGGATATTTTTGAAAATAAAGACATGCGGCACCCGCTACCATTGGAGAGGCAAAAGAAGTTCCTTCCCATCCTCCACCATATTGAACTCCATTGAATGAAGCGCCAGAATAAATATTATCGGATGGCGCAAATATATCACAAAAAACGTACTGAGAAGATGAATTATATGATGATTTATCCCAAACCTTGGTTTCTGAATCATATTTTAAGCCACCAACGCCAATAACATGATTACATGAACCAGGATATGTATATTCTGTTTCTCTTCCTTCATATCCACCATTTCCAGCAGCAGAAACAACCACCACACCTTTTGAATAACAATACGATAATGATTCATCAAAAACTTTGCTTAAGTCAGAACCATCATTAACTAGATCACCATCATAATCGTAATAAGAACCAATAGAAATGGTAATAACTTTCGCTCCATTATCTGCAGCATATTTAAAAGCTTCACAAATTGATTTTGGTTTTTTGTCTACATTTAGTAGTAATAAATTACTATTTGGAGCAATTCCAACAGTTCCTTTACCAGTTACGCTACCTGCTGCAACAGTTGCACAAAAAGTACCATGAGCATCACCGTTTTTGTTACCTAAATATTGCTTTCCAACTTGTTTAGTGACCTTGCTTCCGTTATAAGTAAAAGATGCGCTAGTATCCAAAACTTTAGATTTGCCATCTGAATAGAAAAATTCTGGATGATTAACATCAAAATTGCTATCAATAACAGCAAGAGTTACTTCATCTCCTCTATAATCATTCCACGCTGTATAAATGTCGCCTACTGCGTTGAAATGATGTTGATATATGAATTTATCTTCTAGTAGAGGGTTTGTGCTATATTTTGGTTTATCTTCAGTTTCTTCATGATCAGAAGAATCACCACCATCTTTGTTTTCATCGTCTTCAGATTCTTTTTCTTTTTCAGAGGTTTCTTCCTCTTCGTTTTTTTCCTCTTGTTCTTCTTCGTTTATATTTTCAGAAGTTTCTTCACCTTGTTCATCTTGTTTAGAATCGGATTCATCATCCTTCTTGTTATTATCTGTTGAGAGATTTTCATCTTCCTTATCATTATCAAAATCTTCGGATTCACTATCACCATTTAATTCATCTTGATTTTGTTGTTGTTCATTATTTTCAGTTTGTGAAGATTGATTATTGCCAGAATTAGAATGATGCTCATTTGAATTGTTTGAACATCCTGAAATTACTAATACTGCAATTGGTAACAATATGGCCTGACTAATTTTTTTCAAAAAATACCCGCGAATTAGTTTCATTTCCATAGCCTCCTTACTGAAACATGAAAGCTTTCGACTTAATTTTCCCAACGCTTACATGTTTAATAACAACATATATTTTGACAGTTCCCCTTGAATTAATTTTACAATATGCAAGTGCTTGGGCTAGCATTGCATTTTCATCTGGGTCTTTATCTGATGGGTCTATATTCCGCCATCATAAACAAGGGCTCCTTCTTTATAATAATCAAGATAATGTTTGAAATCAAATGGGAAACCAATTGATTTACAATATTCGCTAAATTGTCAATCGTTTTTCATGAAAAATACCCCTTTCCTAGTTTTGTCCAGGATTAGGGGTACATTTCATAGTAAAAAGCTTTGAGTTTAAACTATTTTTTCTAGATTTTACAATCATTTAATATTGCGGCAATCTAATGTTGCACTTACTGTACAACCAATCGGATGTGCTGTAATAGCTGAACCATGATCGAGTTCATAATCAAAATCAGTTGCAGAAAGAGGGAATATGCCCCAAACTGTTAAAAAATTGGTATTTGCTACTTTCTTGACCATGTAGTGATTATTTTCATCTTCAAACGCTTCTTCACCATTAACTTCCAATTTACCATGGCCACTGATAGCTGCATATGGGCTTTCTGCGTGAATATAAGAATTAGTAATTCTAATAAATGCTTGTTTGTCTGCACTAGTTTCAGACATTGGTAAAGTGTTACATCTAATTCCGCTTAACTTATTAGTATTATTTTTGGCATAAACTTTTGAACCGGAAATAACCATTCTGAATGCTTCAATGCCATCACCTTTTGATTCACTAGTAGCATGTACTTCAGAATTATAGAATCTAGTAGTTCCTTCTGATGAAGTAATTGCTGTACCATCAGTACAAACAACATCCAAAGAGCAATATTGCCATTCTTGTAAATCAAATGCTTTAATTCCAGCAATATGGCCTGTTATGTTAATAAATGTTGTAAAACTGTTGTTAACTGGTCTTTCGCCATAGCCATAAATCCAGTCGCCATGAATGCCGATTTGTGAATCAATATACAATTTTGAAGAGAATACTCTAAATAATGTAGCAAAAATTCCATTCATATAGCCTGTGATATCAATGACACTTCTTGTTATTGCAAGATCACTTGCATCAATACCTTTTTTATAAATTTGAATGTCTTTATCGGTTGCTGCATAAATTCCAATTGTACTATCTACAATATTTAAGAAACGAGCAGCAATTCCATATACACCTGATTTTGAAGAGTTAATAAAGCAATCTCTAATATTAACAGCACCATCAGAATAGATGAAACCTTGTCCTGCACCATCACAATAGTTATATCCTGGGCCTACTATATTAAGCTCGCCGCCATTAAGAGAAATAATAGCGCCTTTTGTAAATGTGGTAGGATCTGCTTTAAATATGAAATGGTTTTCGCCAAAAAGATTAATTGTTAATGGTTTAATACCTGTATATGTAATTAAGTAACTAACGTTAACGCCTTCAGTATCAGTAAATGTCATTGAACCAAATACTGCTTCTGAGATTACAGCATCTCTAATTGTAAGTTCATTTGCCTCTTTTGAGTAGTAAACAGAAAAATCCTCACCATTTGGATCAATGGAAGAGTAATCTCCGGTTTCAGTAATTTTATGGTTGCCAACATAGACAGCCTCTATGTCTTCAACTGCTTCCACTGAAACATCAAAGGACTTATCCATTTTAATAACAAATTCTGCGCTTTTTCTGTTCTCATTTACAACATAGGTGTAATGTTCTGGCAAGATAATCTCATTTCCGGAATAAACACGAATGTTATTTGGAACAATATATCCATCATTTGCAACAACAACAATAGAAGCATAATCATCTAAACCATAAACAGATTCAAATGAAGTTTTGTTATCAACTGTACAATTAACGCTTCTAATTTTTAAAGACTGTTTTCCTGCATTTTTGTCACGTCCACAAACAGTACAAATATTATCAGCATTATAAGTATGTGCTGAAAGGGAACTGCTTAATTCCTTGTGTTCACAAGTTGCTTGATGCCAGTGCATTTCACAATCATGAGACCATTCTTCAGAAAATGTGTGCTCATGAGTTGGTTGTGGATTATTACCACAGCCTGCTAATAAGGCCATAGCAAGTGGCAATCCTATTAGCGATAGTAATTTGTTTTTCTTCATAATCAACCTCTTTTAAAAACTGGAGCAAGTATATCACTATTTTTCATTTTGTAAATATGAAAATAACTAATATATACTTAGCAGATTCCAAAAATGAATCGCAGGTGCTAGCAATATTGAAATAACATATTGTGACCGACACCATTTTATGTTTTTTATAATTAAAAAGAGCCATGTGAGATTTCTTTCTCATATGGCTCATTCTTAGTCATAGAAGCTAGCCTTCGTATGACCCGATTTTTGTTTACTTTTATATAAGGGGATGCAATAATAATTTCAGCGAGTGGTATTGACGAATATCACATTGATCGCTAAAGGAGCTGACGCGCGTTTCGACGGATCCAGTGCCCAGGGGCTCCTTTTTATTTTTGTTTAGACTTAAGAAATTCAACAATAATTTTATAAAGAAAAGCCATAAGAGATTTATCTCTCATATGGCTCATCTATACCCATAGACTGAGGAAGTCGTATGGGCCGAATTTTCATAAAAAAAAGCGGGTCTCCCCGCGGCCAGTATCTCTCTGGTCATCTACATATATTATAATTTCAATCTTTAAAAAATCAATTGAATTTTTGACAAAGTTGTACCCGATAAACTATGTTTTCCATTGTATTTCTCTAGCAACTCCTTATGCAAAACCAAAAGCTTTTCAATTTTATTCTTAAATTCTATTCCGCAATTAAGTTGATTAATCATAAAAAATATAACTGCTTCCATTACTGTAAAATGACACGGATAAAAATTTTTGCCTTGCTTAAAAATTTGGCTTCTCAAACCATTTAAATCATTTACCATTTTAATGGTAATAATGTGATTACCGTGAGCGCAACGGTTTCGAATCCTACGTATTGCTTCAAAATAAGCATTTAAATCCTTGTAGTCATGAAAATTTAAATGAGAAGTATATTTGTTAATAAATGGTTGTTTATATTTTAAATTTATGAGTTTGAACAACTCTTGAAATGTACCAAATGATGAAGAATACATCGCAACATAATTTGATGGTCCTTTTGTTTTAAAAGACAGCCTAGCAATGTTGCTTTCAATTTTTCGTTTCATCAATAAATATTTTGAAATTTTTCCATTATTACTTCGATATCTTGCTTCCTCTATATAAAAAATCTTTTTACTCCAGAAAGATCCAGAATGTGTTTCTTGCTGAAGTGAGTCTACAAAATCTGTTTTTAATTGAATTTCAAATCTAATCAAATATTGTGTAAAAATGGTTCTTAATTTATCGTCCAAAAGATAAAATTCAATCGCATCATCTATATTCCCGTTTGTTGTTCGCAAATAATCAATAAAATAATATTCGCTACACTTGCCATCAATAAATGCTTTAGCTTTATTAATTTCTTTAGTTTTCAATTCTGGATATTCGTGTTTTATAAGATGCTTAATCATGAAAAAACCTCCAAGATATAAGATAAAAAAGAATTCAGTGCATCATGCACTTAATCCTTATCCTTCTTTCCTTACAAATATTA
>JAGHSJ010000295.1 GCA_018065935.1 Candidatus Kurthia equi | reverse complement strand
TAGTTATTGATATAAAAGCGTTTTAAGAAGCACTAACGGTCATTTAGAAAATTAAAATTATAGGGAATATGAGGGATGGTAATTTGCTGATTATTTTGAAATGCAGCTTCTTTTTTATTATTAAATATAAAAAAGACAAACTTTTTAAAAGTCTGTCTTTTGGAAGTTTAGTCTATTTTTTTTACCATGATATGATCAATTTGTTTTTCATCGCCCATATAAAATGCGTGACTACTTTTTTGAACAAAACCTGCTCTTTCATAAAATTGGATGGCATTGAGATTTTTTTCCCACACACCAAGCCATATAGCTTTTTTGTTTTTTTCTTTAGCTAATTGAATCGCATGATTCATCAGAACTTTTCCGATACCTTGTTTTTGAAAAGCCTGAGCAATATAAATGCGTTCCACCTCGAGGGATTCATCGCCCATTTCTTCCGTTTGTGCATCTGCTACATTCACCTTAAGATAACCAGCAACCTCGTTTTGAAGTAAAGCAAAATAAAACTCAGAAGATGGGTTTTGCAATTCAGCCGTTATCTTTTCCTCTGTAAAGGATGTTTTTAAGTAGGTTTCCATATTTTTAGCTGTATTATCTGCTCGGAATGTCTCATCAAATGTCTTTTTACTAATTTGTATTAATTGCTGTAAATCATGAATTGTGCAGCGGTTAATTGTTGTTGTCATTGTTTATTCTCCTTAGTAGGGTCTTTTATACCCTTTTTTACTTGATCAAAATCCGAGACAATATTTTCCCGTACTCGGATTATATAGTTTGATAATTCATCCATTTCTTTGCGAGAAAATCCTTGTAATGCGACTTCATTTGAAGATTGATGTTCGCGAAGGATAAAGGGATAAACGTCTAAGCCTTTTTCAGTGGGGTATAATTTCTTGATTTTTTTTATTGATTTCATCCGCGTCTTTACGAATAAAGCCATTTGTTTCAAGCTTTTTAATCGCTCGAGAAGCCGTTGTACGGTCTACTTTAATCATGTCGGCTAATTTATCAGGGAAAATACCTGGTTGCTCGCATATGCGTACTAAATATACATATTGCCCTTTGGTTAAATCAATGGACTTGAATTCAATATTGCTAATTCCATCGAGTGCACGTGCTATAACACCGATATCACGTAAGAGTTCGCGCATAATACCACCTCATTCCAATAGTATTCATTAATAGTATGTGTTTTTTTGTTGTATTTGCAACAAAAAACAAGCGGGTGATGGCTTATGTAAATGGTCGTTTCGAAAGGTAAAATTTTTATATTTCTTTGAAATGGGGTAAGGATATTTGGTAATAGTCTTTAGTAGGAGAGGGGATGTAGCAAAATGTGCACAAGTATTTCAATTGAAACGGCGGATGGAAAACATTTATTGGCACGAACAATGGATTTTTCTTTTCCATTAGAGCCGAATCCAATATATATTCCACGAAATTATCAATGGAATTCTTCTGTTGAAGGGATTGAATTTCAGCATATCTATGGTTTTATCGGCGCAGGAAGAAAACTCGATGAAACCTATTTTGTCGCAGATGCTGTAAATGAGAAAGGCTTAGCAATGGCTGAATTGTATTTACCTGGAGAGGTTGTCTATGCGCAAGAGGGAAGTGACCAGCGGATTAATCTTGCACCACATGAGTTTATTTTATGGGTATTGGGGAATTTTGGCTCTATTTCAGAAGTCGAGCAAGCTTTAGGTGATGTGAGACTCGTTGAAAAAGAAGCGCCCGTTTTGAATTTTGTTACGCCACTACACTGGATACTAACAGATGATACTGGAAAATGCGTCGTCATTGAACCGACAGAAGACCGTTTAAAGATGAAAGAAAATCCTGTAGGTGTGATGACGAATACGCCTCTATTGGAATGGCATATTGCCAATTTAAATAATTATCTTCATGTACGACCAAAGCAGTTCGAAGCGGTGTCTTTTGGCAATTATCAAGCGCATGCTTTTTCACAAGGAACTGGGACTGCTGGATTGCCAGGTGGTTTTTCACCACCAGATCGTTTTGTTCGCGCCGCTTTTTTCAAAGAGCATATACAACCTGCTGCAAATGAAGAGGAAGGTGTAATGAACGCACATCATATATTAAATACTGTACGTATTCCTAAAGGAGTCGTTGTCACGTCCGAAGGTGCATTAGACTACTCTCAATATGTCGGGGTTCTATGCAATGAATCGCGTAGCTATTATTTCTCGTCCTATACACAGTATCAAATTAGTCAATTGTCATTGACCGCTGAATTATTGGCTTCTACAGAGGTTATCCAATTTCAAACGGATGCTAAACAAAGTATTCAAATTTTGAACCCATAAGATGACAGTAAAAAATAGGGCTTAAGATGCTCTATTTTTTTATTTATTTACGACTTTTTATTAAAGCAATGGACAGTAAAATGCCTTTTATTTTGTTATAATAAGGAGATAAATAAAGGACACTCATTAAAGGAGAATGTAAATGTCGAAGGAAACGTCAATGTTTTATACGAAAGAAGAAGTGAGCAGCGTTTTAGGTATTGCTGAATCGACAGTGTATAGCTTGGCTAAGTCAAATCAAATAGAATGTGAAGTACTCCCAACAGGAGTGTCGCGTCCTAAACGATATTTGAAGGACTCAGTAGATACATATAAAATTAGGCATCTAGCCAAACCAGAAGGTCTATCCATTCAAGAATTTGCTTTAAAACATAAAATAAGCACACAGCGTGTCTATCAACTAATTAAGAAACTGCATTTAGGTAAAAACAAAGCCACTATTGATAAACGTAGTCGATTAATTATTTCCCCTGAAGATGAAGCTCTCATTGTGACAGAAATGAACAAAAAATCACATAAGGGGACAAAATCGGATTTTTATAAATATGCAGATAATATCGCACTATTTCAGCTCTTTATAAATCCTTTGAATGACAAGTATCGTATTATTCGAAACAGTTATAATGTTTGGGGGGTTAATTTATCAGTTACCGGAGAATTCCTACCATTTAAAGAAGCAGTGAAGCAGTTGAAATTACAGCCTGCCTATACGATTCATCAAAATTCACTGCCTTCTTCCATGTATGTTAAATTTAGATTTTCAACTTCAGATCCCGAAGCCTATGTATTTTTAGATATTTGTTACGAGATGCTAGGTATTGAAAATATTCATCTATTACATAAAGAGCGATTGATTGAACTTTCGATTAAAGCAGTACCACTACAATTACAGGGCAAAGCAGTTGATGTAACGCATTTAAACACAAGCTGTTTAAATGCGGTAGGAACGATAGATAATGATGAATTGCATTTTAATTTGGAGGATAGGCCCATTACGATTGTTTTAAAGGGCGATTCTTATAAAATGTTAAAAAGCCATGCAGCCAGTGAACGTATGAGTTTATCAGATATGGTAAATGAGTTAATTCAAAAGCACTTAGTTTCACAAAATACTAAATAAAATGAGGGTGTCCATTTATAACGGATACCCTCATTTTATTGGTTCGATTTAGTTATTTTTTAAACATTTTATACATCATATGCACAACGTGAGCAAATAATAATAAAGCCATTATACAAGCGATGACGATGAAAATAGGAATACCTATTTGCCACGGTGCATCAGGGTGTGCTTTTTCCAAGCTGCGCAAAATTTGAACAATGACTACACTAGTCAAGGTTAATAATGCCATTCCCCCGATAACTTTCACCTTTTTTTGTAGAAAGGCAACCATTTCTTTGTGTTCCATAACTGTGAGCTCCTTCTATAAAACATCTTTCTCTATAGTAGCTTGTTCTACGAATGGAAGCAAATGCAGTTTAATCAATGACACATGAATTTTTACCTAATTTTCGACGATATAAATCTTTAATCTCTTTTATATCCTGCGTATCAATTAATGGCGGAAGAACTTGCAAAATTGAAAATTGGAAATATTTATAGTTATGCGGTTCTTTTAATAAATGTGTTTTGACAATGTCAAAACCACCATCTTTTGTATCAATAAAATTTGTCCATGTACTTAATAAGCTATTAGGGGTGTAGCTAGAGCCAATAAAATGCACACCGTCTTGTAAGTCTGTAATTAAATAGATGGCATTCATTGTATTTAAGGCTGTATGCCAGGTTGAATAAAGGGAAGGATCCTCTAAAATTTCTTGTAATTCATTGTAGGTTAAAACCACACTTTGTGAGCCTTGGTAAACATACTTCCCTGTATTTTGAATATACAAAATCCCCTTATCTATTTGGCCTGTTTGATACCATACATCTTCAGAAGTGCCCCAATCGATAAAGAGTCTATTTTCTAAATCTGAAAAAATTTCAGTTTTTTCAAGTGGGTGAAACACATTATTAGGGTTACGAAGCAGTTCTTGAGGAAAGCTTTTAGGAAATAAACTCGTTTTAACTGGTAATTCGAGACCTGTAGTGGAGTAGCAGCCGATAAATTTCGCTGTATTTCCCTTTGCGGTAACAAAAAGAAGCACATAATCAATATTTACGAAAAACTTAGGTTTTTGTAGTTGTGTGTATTCAAATAATTGATTTAATCCAGCTGCTGTTGCTGCTCCTGGACCACTTAAAGAGTAACGAACCAACTTTACACGATTTGCTTTTAAACCGGCACGTGGGAAAAAATCTGATAAATATAAAGAATGACTAGTCATGACATTTTCATCTCCTTTAATTACGTTGCTAAGTACTAATAGCATAAACGAAAAAAGCAGAAAAACATAGTATGGACTATGTTTTTCTGCTTAAAGTTATTTTTCTGTATCGTCCTTCCGATGTCGGTGGTGTCTTGCTTGAATTTCTTTATTTAATATTTCATGTTGATTTGGGTCAAATTCATTTTGGAGTTTGGCAACAACTACTGTTGCTACAGAATTCCCGATGATATTCGTAATGGCACGCGCTTCTGACATGAAACGATCCACGCCTATAATTAACGCAATACCTGCGACTGGAATCATAGGGAAGGCTGCTAACGTCGCTGCTAATGTAACAAAGCCAGAACCCGTTACACCCGCAGCCCCTTTTGACGTTACCATTAATATTAGTAACAATGTGATTTGTTGCCAAATCGATAAATCAACATTATAGACTTGTGCAATAAACATCGCCGACATGGACAAGTAAATGGCGGTCCCATCTAAGTTAAAGGAGTACCCAGTAGGTACAACTAAACCAACAACTTGTTTTGAACAGCCGAATTTTTCTAGTTTTTTCATGATACCGGGTAATGCAGTTTCGGAAGAGGAGGTACCTAATACGAGTAAGAGCTCTTCTTTAATAAAGGCAAGGAATCTAAAGATATTGACACCAAAACCCTTTAAAATTCCACCGAGGACCAGAAATACGAAAAGTGCCATGGTGATGTAGATACAGGCCATCAGTAATGCTAAACTTTTTAACGAACTAAATCCGAATGAACCAATTGTATAAGCCATCGCTCCAAATGCAGCAAATGGAGATATAAACATGACCATACCAATGATTTTGAAGAAGATTTCTGATGAAGCATTCATGAATTCCAATACTGGTTTCGCAACTTCACCAACTGCTGCTGTAGCAAGGCCAAATAACGCCGCACAGACTAAGATAGGAAGTAGGTCCCCATTGGCTAGTGCACCTACGAAATGTTCAGGAATGATATTCATAATAAAGGGAACAAAACCTGTTTCCTGATCGGCTGCTTGTTTTGCATAAGCATCTGCAGCTGAGGCATCCAATTTTGTAATATCAATCCCTGTATCATCGCCGGGTCTGATAATATGTACAACTATAAATCCTATAGCGAGAGCAATTGAGGATACAATTTCAAAATAAATTAACGCAATCCCTCCGATTTTCCCAACTTTCTTCATATCGCCCATATTCCCGATACCTAATACAACAGTGATGAAGATGACAGGGGCAATCAGCATTTTGATTAATTTAATAAATATATCCGCGATTATTTTAAGTTTTACACCAAAGCTTGGAAAAATAGCTCCTAAAATAATCCCTAAAATAATCCCCATTATGACTTGAAAGGTTAAATTTCTATAAAGCGGTTTCTTTTTTGGCGCATTTGTCGCTTCCATTTATTTTCCCACCTTTACATAAGTTCGTATTTATGATGGTCCTCATATATCTATATTAAACATAGTTTAATGACAAAGGAACCTTACGGTGATAAAGGTCTTTTTGGTTATTTTGGTCATGAATGACGCTGTTATGTGTGGGATAAAAGAAAAGATTATTCGATATTATTGAGTAAATATATCTATTGGTTTTATTTTGTACAAATAATGTTCAATTTCAACTAATCTTCTTATTTAATTAAGTCTTTGGCATACCGACAAGCCTTTTTCATATGGTACTCTTAATTTAAGAAATCAATGGGAAGTGTTTATAGCAGTTGCTATGGTTCCCCCTATAAACGTTCCGAATAGACATTGGTACTACCGAACACACAACATACTTACTAAAAGTTGTTTTTTACTTTCGGACAAGGAATAGGAAAACATGCTCTCGTTTATTTGAAGCAGTTCATCGGCAGTATAATTTTTTCTTGAGAGATTATTCAATTTCAGCTCTTAATAGAAGAGGAGAGACTCGTATTTAGTAAACTTCACAAAATCATTCATCTAAATTCAAGCCTTTTCAGCATTTTATTTGTGGTCTCGAGTAAGGAGCTTTTTGCTCGTTCATCTAAGTGCTATCATTGAATTTTTTCTTATAGGCTGTAGGAGGGGAAAAGAATGATACGTGTTTTATTAATTGAAGATGATCCGATGATTAGGAAAGTACATAGTCAGTTTATTAGCAAAATAGAAGGTGTAGAAGTAGTAGGAGAAGCAGAAAATGGACTCGCTGGAATGAAGCAGTTAATTCAATTAAAGCCGGATATCATTTTATTAGACATATTCATGCCTATACAAAATGGAATCGAAACACTTCAGCAAATACGTGATTTAGAGATTGCTGTTGATATCGTTGTAATTACAGCAGCTAACGACATGTATAGTATCGAAAAGATTATTCGTCTAGGTGTATTTGATTACATATTAAAGCCGTTTTCTTTCGAACGAATGAAGCAGACATTTAGTCGATTTATTCACTATAAAAACCATTTTACTGCCCACTCTAAATTAACCCAGCAAGAGTTGGATCGATTGCTACATCCGATTTGTGAAGAGGCAAACTATCAAGAAATATTGCCTAAAGGATTAAATCGGAATACATTATCGAAAATCCTTCAGTATATTGAGGAGCAAACTCATGGGGTCACAGCGATTGAAGTGGCTGTGGGCATTGGTATGGCAAGGGTAACTGCAAGAAGGTATTTAGATTACTTAGAAAAACAGAATAAAGTACGGATTGAAAGTCAGTATGGCGGGGTAGGGCGACCGATTAATCAATATTGCTTATTATAAAGGAAAAATACGGTTTTATTTTACTTTTCTAGGGAATATACCAATTAGGTCATTCTAGTAGGAGGCTATATTTCGATGCTAACTTTAATAATCATATCTGTCATTCTATTTACTAGTATCCCTTTGCTTATTGTCGTATCTCTAATGAAATCTGAAGAGCGACAACTTGATATGCTTCTCCAAAGCTTAGGAGGGAAGGCTTCTGTGAAAACACCTCCTCATCAACCAACTCAAACGAAAAAACAGTCACCGAAAAATCGTTCAGGAGCAATAAGAGGAAGTCAGAAGAAAACGTCGGCTAACAGGTTACAAAAGCAAGCCACTGCTAATAAAACACCAATTGTGAAATTGATGTCGAAAAAACTTTGGGCACTTAAACCTAAATTCACGGAATTCCAGATTAAAATGCAAGTCTTATTCATGCGAATATATGAAAACATCAGTCATTTTAGTTTAATGCTACGTAAAAAAATGCCTGGCTATGTCTATCCATCAAGAGACGATATGCTACGAGACCAAGCGAATGAAACATCAAAGACTAAAGAGTTAGTAGAAGATATGAAACAAGCGAAAAAACAACAAGTAAAGACACAATAAAACATAGATTGGACCAGTTACAATATTTTGTGATTGGTCCTAATTCTTTTAATACTTATTTGAGTTTACATAATATTATTATAAAGGAGAATAGTTATGGATGGCCTACTTAGACATTTACAATATGTGGAACAAGCCATACTTTCACTGTATTCAAAAGTAGATATAACAACTTGGAAGGAACACGCAACAGCAGATTCATGCTCTATTTTCAAAATTTTCCAGCATATTGCTACAATACCGAAAGCAGATAGGATGCTTGCTCATTCAATGAGCCATCAAGAAATAGATACTTTTTATAAAATACATGATTTTCAAACGGTAGCGGAAATGACAGCTTATTTTTCTAATGAAATGAAACAGGTCTATGAGCATATGCTTCATTAGACTATTGAAGAGCAATATAAAGCCACAACTAGTTACTGGGGTGTAACGTATCCAACTAAGGAATGGATGTTAGAAATATTGATTCAGCTCGTGCATCATTGTGCATAGCTTTTTTCAAATTAAAAGAAAATGAACTTTATGTATATGAAATCATTTTATTTGAGCAGGATAGTCGTAAAGGGAGGGGAATAGATGGAAGAGATTGACTTGCAAAATGAAATCGTCTATTTGCGTCGTATGACTGTTGAAGATTTACAAGCAATTTCTGACATTGCTTTAGATACTCGTATTTGGACATATACAGCGTTTCACCTGCAATCCTTATCAGATATTAAAGAGTATATTAAGAAAGCTTTAGAACAGTTTAAAAAGGGCTCAGAGTATCCTTTCGTCATTATCGAACGCCAAACTGGTAAAATCGTTGGTTGTACTCGATTTTATAATATAGATTTCACTCACAAACGCTTAGCTATTGGCTATACATGGATTAATCCATGTATATTGGCGGACAGCAATGAATACAAATTGTAAATATCTCATGCTTCAATATAGTTTTGAGGTATTAAAGTTCCATCGTGTTGAGTTTGTAGCAGATGTGAAAAATACCCGTTCATGTAAAGCTATTTTACGTTTTGGCGCTAAAAAAGAGGGCATTTTACGAAAACATATGATGTATAAAGATGGTCGTTATCGTGATTCAGCTCTATTTTCGGTTATTGATGAAGAGTGGCCTGATACGAAGCAGTATATACAAAGCCTACTAAAAAATAGCCCAGTAACAGATACAAGAAATAATCTGCTGCCGGGCTATTTTAGTAAAGTTAAATTAGTGAATATTTTTCTTGTTAAAGTTGCCGCCTTTAACTTCGGCCATGTCGTAAACTGTAACAAAAGATTTTGGATCAATTTCAAAAATGATTGATTTGATTTTCGTGTCTTCCAAACGGTTAATGACACAAGTGACTTCTTTAAATGTTTCATTTGAATAACCACCGTAAACTTCTGTTAATGTACAACTACGTCCTAAGCGATCACGAATAGTTTCAACTAATAACTCTGGATCCTTCGTAATAATTTTAAATGTTTTCGTCCCACTTAAACCTTCTTCTACGATATGAATGACTTTGGAAGCGATAAAGTAAGCAAGTCCAGATAAGATAGCGCCTGTAAGACCGAATACTGTAGAAACTAAAATAAAGACAAACATGTTCAAGAATAAGATCAGGTCACTCGTACCAAAAGGTAATTTACGGGCAAGTAGTACGGCAAGCATGTCTATTCCGTCTAGAGCCCCACCATTACGTAGCGCAAGACCCATACCAAAACCAAGAATGATACCACCGACAACTGTGATTAATAATGTATCTCCTTCGATAATTGTATGTACATGATGAAATGCCACCGTTCCAATTGCTAACGTTACAATGCCTAAAGTAGAAAATAGAGCAAAACTTTTACCTATTTGTTTATACCCCAACCAAATGAACGGAATATTGAAAATCCCGATTAAAACACCTAATGGTAAATTAAATATTTCTGATAAGACGATACTAATACCTGTAACGCCACCATCAGATACATTATTTGGTATTAAGATAGCTTCTAAACCGTATGCTGCAATTAATGCACCTATGATAACGAACGTACCTCTCATTAATGCATTTTTAATCCTTTTTGATTTTTTTGTCTTTTCTTTCATAATTTTTGTTGTTGCCACTTCCATAAAATCCCTCCGACTATAAATAAAAGCTGTTTTAAATCTATTTTAGCATACCAATTTTATAGACTAAAAATGATAGCTATTAATTTTTAGCAATTTAGCAATATGTAAAAAT
>JAGHSJ010000194.1 GCA_018065935.1 Candidatus Kurthia equi | reverse complement strand
GTATAATAACAAGGTATATTTATTGAATTTTCAGAAAAAATAGAGTTGGCTGATTTTCGAAAAGTGGATGATTTTTATGGCGAATGGGGTATAAAAAAGTAAATGGCGTAGGAGAGTGATTAAATGATTCTAGACCAACGAATAGAAGAGGTATTTGTCGAGAAGGAAAGTTTATTGGCTGAGCTAAGTGGAGATTTAGACATTCCAGCTATTAATGCGACACAGCGTAATGGCAAGTTACTAGCAACGAATAAAAGACTGCTGTTTTTTTGCAATGTGGACAACCAGCTAAGATATGATTCATTTTACTATGAAAAAATTGATCGTATTGCCGTACGCAGAAGCTTTAGAAATGAACAACGCTTATTATTTGAAGCGGATGATGAAATTCAAATGCTCCATAATATAAAAAATATAGAGGATATCGAACACTTTTTAGAAATTGTTGAAAATCAATTGAAAAAGTAAATAGCTGTTAGAAAAACTCATTTTAATTAAGTGATTTTATTATAAAGGGGAAAAATCCTCAAGGTGCGTAGCTTGAAAAAGTATCAAGTATGGCACTATTCTTAGCGTCAGAAGACTCTAGCTACTCAACAGCTTCAGCATTTGTAATTGATGGAGGCTTAACAGCTCATTAATAGCTATTTTATAAAATTTCCTCCGAAAAGCTTATTTTCGGGGGTTTTTAATTGGAATTTTTAGCGTAAACTTAAATATTCATAGAAGTAAGCGCCTGACTTTAGAAACGTTTCTTCACTATGCTACAATTATAAGGAATAAATAATTTGAATTTAATTAAAGGAAGGTCGTTGAAAAGAATGAATTCAACAAATAATCAATTATTAGCCAATGCAGCGGATACAATATTAGAAAGTGCAAAAATACTTCAAAAAGGACCAGCAATGGGGAAAGAAGCGATGGATAATTTCACGCGTTTTAGTGCAAGTATTCATTCATTCCAAGTTTATACGTTTATGGATCCAGCCTATGAAAATTTGGTAGCTCTAAGTGATTTTAAAGAGGCTGTTTTTAAATATGAGGCACATTATGTCAAATTACGGAATACAATCGATGAAAAAATGGATCAAAAAGCGGCTAAAGCAGATTTTGAAGAATTGGAAAAAAGTCTAGTTACACTAAAAAATGCTTTAAATGTAGGCTAATTGAATTTGGGGTGAGTTTTCTTGATTGAAAATATACTAGAAGCTGTTGCCAATAAAAACACACGAATCTTAATTGTGGGCTCAATGCCAGGGGTAATTTCTTTACAAAAACAGCAGTATTATGGAAATACGCGAAATCATTTTTGGCGGATAATGGCAGAAATTGTACAGCAAGCTATTCCAGAGAAATATGAGGAACGTTTAACCCTTTTACAACAACATCAAATTGGATTATGGGATGTAATTAAAAGTTGTGAACGTCAGGGAAGCCTTGATTCTGCAATAAAAAAAGAAACACCAAATGATTTTCCTCGTTTTTTTAAAGCGTTTCCTGAAATTCAACTCGTCTTATTTAATGGTGGGAAGGCACAACAGGTTTTTAATCGATATTTTAAACAATCAGACTGGCCACATATTCATTTTGTTAAAATGCCTTCTACAAGTCCGGTTCCAGGTCGAAATGTGAAAAGCTTTGAAGAAAAATTAGCGGATTGGCAAACGACATTCGGGAGATAAGTATAAGTCATTTTATAAAAGTAGCTAAACGCAATAAAAGATTAGCGTAAAATAGGCATTTTATTTCTATCCTCTAATTATTAAAAAACTCGAATCGCATGAATAACATGCAATTCGAGTTTTTTTGTTGAAGAAGTAGGCCATTTATAAAATAAAAACAAGCTACTTTTGAATAATGGTTGGTTTTAATGATTTAAAGGGCAGAGACCATTTGTATAAATAGGAAATGATGCGGAGCATCGTAATACCGACGAATAAAACATAGAGTAACCAATCTGTTTGAATCCATTGAAAGCCGATAATTGTTCCTGCTACACCTGCCCAGACAGCATAGATTTCTTGTTGGAAAACAAGTGGTTTACGGTGAGCAAGAAGGTCGCGGATGATACCACCACCAGCGCCTGTTAAAATGGCTGCTGCAATGGCGGCGAAGATAGGTAAGTCTAAGCTTACTGCGAATAGTGCCCCTTGGATTGCGAAAGCAGATAGCCCTATGGCATCAAAGTAAATGCCCCATTTATTCCAATGAGCAAGACTTTTATGTGGAAAAATAAATACTAAGGTAATCGACACTAAGGCGATTTGAAACATCGTCGTTTGTTCCCAAAGTGCAGTAACCGGCAGTCCGATAAGTGTGTTACGTAAAGCTCCCCCACCAAAAGCAGTGACAATCCCTAAAATATATACACCAAAGATATCGTATTCTTCCTCCATTGCGACAATAGCCCCTGAAATGGCAAAGGCAATTGTTCCAATGATACTGAAAACTTCCCACGTCATAAAGCCACCTCCTTTCTAGTGTTAATTAAAGAATGCATAGTTGCCTATTGTAGCATTTATAAAAATTTTGTAAACCATGCGATATAGTGAGCGCCAGGAATGAATAATAGTTGGGCAACCAATGTACCGCATAGACGTGAGATGACCATCATAAAACTCGTCGCTTTCAATTGTTGATAGCTACCTTTGCCTTTTAGTACACGATCAGCTAATACAGATATTTTAGGATCGATAAAGACGATTAATAAAATAGTCGCAACCCCATTAATTAATCCAGATGCCATTGTAGCGGCGCCACTACGTTCGGGAACGAGAATAGCTGCATATAATGCGGAAAGTACGCCAATAGTGTAAATGGCGGTAATGAATATATTAAATATGAATAAGCGTATAGGCACATCTCTCCAATGAATGCCTTTTAAATCAGAGAAACGAGGAATATGAATATATTTAATGGCACGCTTTATATAGCCTTCTGTGACTACTTTTTTAAAAAGTATAGGAATCGAACCGTTTACTTGTGTTAAATGTACAATCGCCCGTGAGAATAATGCAATAAAGGTTGGAAAAAGTAACATGCCAAGTAATGTACCGACACTCGAAGCCCCAATAATAAAACGAAATTGT
Organism: Candidatus Kurthia equi; assembly: GCA_018065935.1. GTDB lineage: Bacteria > Bacillota > Bacilli > Bacillales_A > Planococcaceae > Kurthia > Kurthia equi. Next base: position 33,850 of record JAGHSJ010000194.1, on the reverse strand, counting down.
GTGGCTAATAATTCGGTTGCTTGTTGTTCTTTTGCGTGATCTAATAAACTCCCTGTAAAAGGCTGTTGCATCATGTTAGCCATACGAGAAACCATGACTAATATATTAAATAACGAAAGTGCAGAGGCAAGTAATCCGACGCGAGCGCCAGATAAACGCACTGCATAGGCTAATGTTTCGATGGAATGAATAATAAGAATAAATAAAGCAATATAAAGCACCTGTGATGTAATAAATTCCATAGCGTATCTCCTTTGAATAGATGAATTATGTAATGGTTTTTTCAATCTACGCTAAATGTATCATTTTAAATAGGCGAAATGCACCTGTTTAATGATGTACTGTAAAGGGAATTTTAGTAAAAAAGAAAAAGAGGTGTTGCTATGAGAAAGCGATTACTAATAATTGTAGGCGTATGTTTTCTGTTTTTTGGTTTTTCTTTAGAAATTGTGCAGGCACAAGAACAACAGAATATAGCTTCTTCTTTTCAAAAATCAATAAAAAAACAGCTAAATACATCGGTTCCAATCGTTTTACCGAATAAACTGCCACTTGTAAAAAATACGTATATCAATGCGAAAGCGACAGCAACCTCAAATTCTTATAAGATCGTGTATTATGCATTACCCAAGCCATTTGCAGTGAATGCAAAGGAAGTGAAAAAAGCTTCTGTACACGATGCAGTGATACGTATTACAGGAAAACGTTATGATACAAAGGAAAAAGCAACGAATCAATTAGCGATGGAATCTTATTACTCTACAGCTTCTCCTAAAATTAAAATTCAAAAAGGAATCAATGGCTATTTAGATGCAGGAGCAGGATCGGAATGGCTATCTTGGAAAGTAGATAATTGGCTATTTATTAGTCAAACAGCCACATCTGCATCGAAGAAAAACCTAGAAATTGCGCGGAGCACCATGCAGTTTTTGAAAAAAAATAACTTACCTATTCCAAAACAAGCAGGTGTCGTACATTTTGGGAAAAATGCACAATATTATGGCGTGAAATGGCAGCAAGATAAAATTATATATGAGGTACAGTTGGTGAAAGATTCAACGACACTTTTACAAATCATGAGCTCTATAAAATAATAGTTGATACTGAAGAGTAAATTAGCCTATTGTCGTAGTGTGACTGTGCAATAGGCTATACTAAAGAGGCCTAGATGTAAAAGTTAAAATTAATGTATATTAAAAAAACAAGCTTTTCCTATGTAGTGGTATGGAATAAAATGGAGAACGTATGTTCTTTTGTGTATAATGAAAGAGGGGTGCTCAAATGGAGTTTATTACATATCCAAAAGACTATAATCCATATATTCAGCAATATTTACTAACAGATGATCAATTATTATATATGATTAATCCACAAGCAATAATGGATGAATCAGACGAGGAAAGGCGTACTATTTTAGCATTTGATGACGAGTTATTTGTTCGTTTTTTGTTCTGCGTGAGGGAAGTGAATCAAATTTAGAAAAAGGATAAATCAATAATGAAGTTTGAGTAGGATTGTTTTACATATGTAGAATAAAAAGTAGCCATAAATTATATAAGGGGTTTACAGATGAAAAAGAAATATTATTTTATTTTACTGGCATTAATATTAGTAACTGCTTCGCTTTACATTATTATGGGCAGAGGTGGCACAAATCCACAGGTAATTGTAGATGCGTATGAAAAAGAATGGGGGATTTCGGTTGAAGCGCCTTCAGTTGAAACACCTATCTATGCTTCACCAAAAACAACAGACAATACAGGTCAATGGGCGACTCTTTATTCCTATGAGGATGAGCCAACTATGAAAAATAGTGGCATGGAAAAAATAACGGATACAACGATAAAGGCATATGAAGAGCGAATCGCTAAATTTGAACAGCAAACATTAGTAGGGAAAACAGCTGCAGAGCAAAAAGAGAGTAAGGCTGCATTTGAAGAATATCCAATCAGTCTATCCGCTGGTGACTATGGCTATTATAAAGAAAAGAATGATGGTAAGGATTATTTTTTAGCAATCTATCAGCAAAAAAAATTATATACGTACATACTACATGAATAAAAAATAACGAGCAGTTAGTGAAGAGGTTTTAATAAATCAAAAAAGAAGAGGCTAGGACAAAACATCTTCTTCTCTCTTTTAAAGTTCGAAACAAAAAGCAGAAATCGCATTAAAAAAGCGATTTCTGCTTTCTTATTATCAGGGATTTTGTTATTCTCTATCCTTTATGTCCAACCTCTTTTTTCGTTAAATAGATATAATTGTGAGCTATGCCGTTTTTAAATAATGATTCGGATAACACTATGTATGTCACCACTATCCATGGATGAATGGTAGGATTACAAACACTCTTTTGAGGTAAGAAATTAGCGATAGTAAGAGCAAAAGCATTTGCATAATGAAGAGCAACAACTAACATCTTCTATGAGAATTATTGTTTATTGAAAAAAGCTTGTGTAAGAAAGATACTTTCTACTTGCTGCAGGCGCATTTCAATTTGTTGGAGCTCCATACGCAAATTTTCTTTTTCAAAAAATGAGTGCGAGCTCTTGTTACGTTCAATAAGCTGAACCGCTGAATTTAATAAGTTATGATATTCGGTTGTTAGTACCATAGTGCAAACTCCTTTCTAAAAAATACATACTAGCTATTATTTTCACTTAATTATCAATTGTTAAACCTGTTAATTTTAAATATTTACAAATGAACAACAACGGAGTATTATTACAGCAAAATTTAAAGTTTATGATTTCTAAATGCTTAAGCAACACGAATAGAAGAGTGAGTTATTTATAGATTCTACTAGGAATCGCATCTTTTAAATACATGTATTCTACAGTTAATATCGATAATAGTTTCTGAAGTATGCATGAAAGTAAGTTGAAATCACTGGACACATCTGTTGCCTATGGGCTCCTTATTGCTACCTGTATTCAGCATTCATATTTCTTGCCAAGGGAAAATGTTAAAAAGAGAAGGTGCAATGATTATGGGACTAATGAAAAGATATTTAATTGGTAGACCATTAAAATCATCTGAGCTAATGAATCAAAAATTAAGTAAAACGAAAGCACTGGCTATATTATCATCGGATGCATTATCATCAGTTGCTTATGGCCCAGAACAAATTTTAATCGTTTTGTTAACTGTTGGAACGGCAGCATTATGGTATTCGGTACCTATTGCTGTAGGTGTCATCATTCTATTAGTGGCATTAGTATTTTCGTATAGACAGATTATCTACGCTTATCCTCTAGGTGGCGGAGCTTATGTCGTGTCAAAAGAAAATATAGGGCAACGAGTAGGATTAGTAGCAGGTGGTTCATTACTAGTGGATTATATATTGACTGTTGCCGTAAGCGTTTCAGCAGGCACCGATGCAATTACATCAGCCTTTCCATCATTGCATGATTACAATGTGGAGATGTCTATTATTTTCGTTATCCTAATTACGATTTTGAATTTAAGAGGTGTGACAGAATCAGCATCTATTTTAGCTTATCCAGTTTATTTATTTGTCTTATCCCTTTTTATTTTAATTGGTGTAGGGATATATCGTGTAGCTACAGGAGATATTTCAGCTACTGACCATACAGCGATTGGAACACCTGTAGCTGGTATCAGTCTTTTTATTCTTTTAAAAGCATTTGCTTCGGGTAGTTCAGCTTTGACAGGTGTGGAAGCAATTTCAAATGCTATTCCGAATTTTAGAAAACCTGAACCAGTCAATGCAACAAGAACGCTATTAGCGATGGGCACATTATTAGCCATTTTATTTTCAGGGATTATTTTTTTATCCTATTACTATGGAATATCACCAAATGGGCATCAAACAGTTGTATCACAAATTGCAGAAGATAGTTTTGGCAGAAATATTATATATTTTATAATTCAAGGAATGACGGCCTTGATTTTAGTATTAGCTGCAAATACAGGTTTTTCGGCTTTTCCATTATTAGCGGTTAGTTTATCTAAAGATGGATATATCCCTAGAATGTTTCAAGTGCGAGGTGATCGTCTAGGATATTCCAATGGGATTTTATTACTTGCCCTAGCAGCAATTGCCCTCATTATAATTTTTCGAGGGAAAACCGAAAGTCTAATTCCACTTTATGCAACAGGTGTATTTATTCCATTTACCTTAGCACAGGCGGGGATGATGAGAAAATGGTTTAGAGAACGTCCAAAAGGATGGATTGGAAAGTTTGCCATCAACTCTTTAGGTGCAGTCATCTCTTTTACTGTTGCAGCTGTGTTTTTTATTACAAAATTTTCGCATGTATGGCCAATCCTTGTGTTTATTCCATTAATTCTAGTTGTCTTTTTGAAAATAAAAAAACATTATGACAGTGTAGGTCCTCAACTAAGATTAGATAAAACGATAGAATCTATGGAGATAAAGGGCAATGTTATTATTGTTCCTGTCTCTGGATTTACTAAAATGGTGGAGCATTCTTTAAATTATGTAAAATCACTTCATCCAGATCGAATCATTGTTGTTTATGTGGCATTCGATAGAGTACAAATGAAAACCTTCGAAAAGAGGTGGAAAAAATGGCAACCAGATATTCGATTGGTTACACTATATTCGCCATACAGAAGCCTAATTCATCCGTTAACAACATTCATTGATAAGGTTGAGAAGAAGGCAAGAGAGTATAATTATAGTGTTTCTGTTACTATTCCACAGTTCGTTCCTAAAAAAGGCTGGCATAATATTTTGCATAATCAATCGAGCTTATTAATTAAAAGTTATTTACTCCATAATAGAAATGTTGTACTAATTACAGTACCTTTTCGATTTAAAAAATAAGGTTTCAAAATACTGTAAAAGGGAATTTAAAATGTTTATAACAAGAATTCTTAAATAAAAGATGAAGACGTGGAAAGGGATGAGTGAAATGAAAGGTAGATTATTAGTTTTTATCGGATTGTTTCTAGTCATCATCGGACTACTGCATCCTCTAGGCTTCGTAGAAACAACAATGATTAAATATATGTTATATGTAGGTATTGTTTTATTAGGTCTAGGTATTATTTTTTTACCTGGTGCCGATGAATCGTAATATCTCTTATAAAGAAGGGCGGATACTATGTATGTTCGAGTAGAGAAGCATACAGGTTTCAGGGTAAGGGGATTTCGCACACCTATTAGAAGTAATCGGGATATCTTACAGGCAAGACAACGTTTATTTAATATATTAGAAGCTCAGCGCAAGTACCCACGGATTACGTATGGGGTGATGTATTCCCAAACTGATGAAGCCTTACTAATTGATACGTATTTTGCAGGAATTATTGGTGATTCTTCCATATTATTAGAATCTGCAGAAGAAGTCATCGTTTCTTCAGGAAGGTACGTAATTGCTGGTGGTGGGGAAAATGAAAATTATGACCCATTAGAATATATTAAACTCGTTCGAAATGCAGATTACTTTCAATTTCGCAAAGCCCCTATTCTAGAAACTTATTCTAGAAATATAGAAACGGGAGAAGAATCAGCAGAATTATGGATCCCAATTCAAGATTAATAGAAATAAATAAATTTTGTTGTTTTTCATATGGTTTAAAGCTTTAAAAAGGGTGAATCGTGATACGGTTTACCTTTTTTTATGTAAACATTGTGAGAGAAATAAATCTTTTATCATTGCCTTCAGTATTTGATGGTATAATAGTTAGAAAATTTAAACAATGTGTATGAGGAGAAATTATGAACGTAAAAGCAGCGATACAGCTTATTATTTCGATGGCTATATTTGGGTCAATCGGATTTTTCACAATTAATACTGGGATTCCAGCGGAAGAACTCGTGTTTATTCGCTGTATATGTGCCACCCTTTTTTTAGGCGGACTATGGCTTATTAAAAAAGGGTACAAAACAGAGCAATGGTCAAAAAAAGAGTTTTTTCAAACGCTTCTTTGTGGCGTATTCCTCGTTTTTAATTGGGTTTTCTTATTTAAAGCATTTGATGAAATGGATATTTCAGTCGCTATCTCTATCTATAATTTAGCGCCTATTTTTGTCTTACTATTAGGCAGTGTTTTTCTAAAAGAAAAAATAACTCTAGCGGCTATACTTGCGATTATGATTTGTTTTTTAGGCAGTATTTTAATTATTGGATTAGAGCATCTGAACTCTTTTAAAGCACTGATGAATTCAGGATTTATTTGGGCCATGCTATCAGCTATTTGCTATGCATTGACGATGTTTATTGGCAAGGAAATTACCCATTTATCTTCCTATGCATTAACATTTGTACAAACGGCAGTAGGGGTGGTTATCCTATTTCCATTAGTTGATTTTACTTTATTTGAAGGGTTATCAACGAGTAATTGGCTCTATATCTTGGGTACAGGATTTATACATACAGGGATTGTGTATCTATTATTTTTTAACAGCATACGGAATTTACAAACGGTTATTGTTTCAGCGCTCGTATTTGTCGATCCATTAGTCGCTATTTTACTCGATATAATAATTTTAGATTTTAGACCAAGTATTATACAAATACTCGGGATTTGTTTAATCTTTGGGGGAATTATTTATACATTGGTTAAGCCAGTTAAAAAACAGCCAGTCACTTTATAAGAAACAAACGAATTATTTAAAAAGGACAGAAATCGCATATTGTGTGCGATTTCTGTCCTTTTACAATTGGAATTATAAAATTTTTGTCATTAATACATGTTCGATTCCAGCATCCATAAATACCTCAGATTGAACACTATATCCAAGTTTTTCATAAAAGCCAATAGCGTGAACCTGTGCATCTAACTTAGCATTCGTAGCGCCTTGTTCAGCAGCTAATTGCTCTAGTTTAGCGATGATAACTTTGCCAAAACCAAATTTACGATATTCTTTTAAAATGGCGACACGTTGTAATTTTCCATAGTTGTCTACTAAACGTACGCGGCCTGTTCCAACAGGAATATGGTCTTTTGTTAAAAGAACATGCTGACATTCACCATCAAGTACATCATAGCTATCTAGCTCTTCCTCTTCTGGTACCTGTTGTTCCTCGACAAAAACCTTTTTTCGAATGGTAAAGGCTTGTTCTAATTGCTGAATTGTCGTGATTTTTTCGATATGCATAAAAATCCTCCTAATCTATTCCTACAATGTCACTGCGACGATCCATTAATAGTACATCGCGCCAAATGCCATTATGCTTCCCGATTTTTTTTCGAATTCCTACAGAGTAGAAACCAAATTTTTCATGTAGCTTAATGCTACCGATATTTTCTACAAAAATTTGAGATTGAATAAGCCAAATATTATTTTGCTCAGCATCTTCAATGCATGCAGCTAGTAATTTTGAACCGATGCCTTTGCCCTGTGCTTTTTCTGAAAGATAAATACTATCTTCAACTACACCACTATGAAAATCTCGACCTGAAAAAGGAGAGAGAGCAATCCAACCCACGATTTCATTATTTAATTTTGCTACAAAGCGAGCAAATTTTAAATGGCCTTCATTCCATTCCTCCCAATTTGGAGTGTGTGTAAAGAAAGTGGCATTTCCACCATCAATGCCTTCTTGAAAAATGGCTTTTACATCGGGCCAATCTTCATCTAACATTTTCTCGATGGTAATCGTTTCCGTCATATTCATGCATCTCCCCTAATGATTTTTCCTCATTATAACGCAATTACTAGTTATTTAAGAAAATAATTTTAAACCGATGGCAGAACATAGAATAAGTGTGATGAAAAGAATACGTCGCCAATCTTTCGACTCTTTGAAGAAAATCATCCCAATTAATGCACCACCAGCAGCGCCAATGCCAGTCCAAATGGCATAAGCTGTGCCCATAGGTATCGTTTCCATGGCATAGGATAGCAGAGCTAAACTAGAGCCAAAACCAATAATGAGGGCAGCAATGGTCATCCAATGCTTCGATTGCTGCCAGCGATTCATCATCGCTACGCCAAATACTTCAAGTAATCCTGCAATGATTAATGCAACCCAAGCCATGATTAATGACCTCCTTTGTTATCGGGTGTGACCATTTTGATGCCAATGACACCAATCAGTAATAGTACAATTAAAAATATTTTCATAAATTCAATGGGTGCGCCAAAGAAGATAATGTCGCTTAAAACTGTACCAGCAGTACCTAAACCGACAAATACGGCATAGAGTGTACCGACAGGCAGATGATTCCCTGCATCTAATAATAATTTAAAGGTAAAAACGACGGCGAAAATAGTTAATACCCATTCCCACCAAGTGTTGGCATGGGTTAACCCAATTACCCAACAAACTTCTAAAATAGCTGCGAAAATAACAATTCCCCAGTTTTTCATGTTGAATCCCTCCATTTTATGCAATAAAAAAACCCGAGAGTAGCTGTAATAAAACAGTATACTCCCAGGCTTTTGTCCCTCCGTGTCATATCCAAAGATATGGAATTTCTCTCGGACCAGACTAAAGAAACAATCTTTACGGAACCCTAGAAATTCTAAATTGCATGTAATTAACTTAACCCTAACAAATTCCGAAACAAAATTCAACTTTCGCATTTCGACTAAAAATCATGTAAGATAATATAGTTATAGTAAAGTACGAAAGGAAGTAAAATATGTCTCAACAATCAATAAAGCCAGTTGAAGATATTAGTACAGCTAAATTAATGTGGCAATTAACGCGTCCACATACGTTAACAGCGACTTTTGCCCCTGTTATTTTAGGTACTGTATTGGCATTGAATGATGTCACAATTAATTGGTTACTATTCATCGCAATGTTAGTTTGCGGGTTATTTTTACAAATTGCTACAAATTTATTTAATGAATATTACGATTTCAAACGAGGTCTTGATACAGCTGATTCAGTAGGTATTGGTGGCGCGCTCGTGCGTCATGGTACGAAGCCTTCATCTGTTTTAGCCTTTGCTTTACTTTTATATGCACTTTCAATCGTTATCGGTGTTTATATTTGTATGAACTCCAGTTGGTGGCTTGTGGCAATTGGTGTAGTTGGTATGTTAATTGGTTACTTATACACAGGTGGACCATATCCGATTGCTTATACACCATTTGGTGAATTATTTGCAGGACTTTGCATGGGAATCGGCTTTATTTTAATTGCTTATTTCATTCAAACAGGTGATGTAAGCATGACAAGCTTCTTAGTATCATTACCACTAGGAATTTTAGTTGGTGGGATTAATATGTCGAATAATATTCGTGATATTAAAGAGGATACAATCGGTGGACGTAAAACATTAGCTATTTTATTAGGCAGAAAAAAAGCAATTAATGTTTTGGCTGTTTCATTTGTTATTTCTTATTTATGGATTATTGGATTAGTCATTATGGGAACAGTTAGCCCTTGGTTACTTGTTGTTCTAATCAGTATTCCGAAACCAATCGCAGCTATTAAGAATTTTAAAGAGGGCGAAGGTATTCCTAAAAAACAAGGCTTAGCGATGAAATCAACAGCGATGACAAATACATTCTTTGGTTTCTTATTATCAATTGGTCTAATTATTGATTACTTACTAAAATAAATTACTAGGGAGTTGTTTCTTCGATGTTTACGCACATTCGTAAGTGCATGAACTAATCGTTGAACAACTCTTTCTTTCTATAAGGAGTGAAATCATATGCTATCAAAAAAACAAATGAGTGCAAATTTATTTCAGCGTTATTTAGCACTTTTCAGTTGTCCACATTGTGGACAACCTATTTTGATGAAGGAACAAAAGACATTGTATTGTGAAAATAACCATAGTTTTGATCTTGCGAAACAAGGATATGTAAATATGCTGACGCATGCGGTTAATTCTATGTACGATCAATCGCTATTTGAAGCGAGAAAACAAGTAATTGACGCGATGCTTTATGCGCATATGTATGATGAAATTGTGGATAACTTAAATTTACTAGGAGATGTTATTCAAGTATTGGATACAGGCTGTGGAGAAGGAACACATCTTCATAAGTTACAAAAACAATTTCCTGGTGAAATGATTGCTTCGGGTATTGATATTGCGAAAGAAGGCATTATTGCAGCAGCTAAAAACTACACGAATAGTATGTGGATAGTGGGCGATTTAGCGAAAAGTCCATATGCTAGTTCAAGTTTTGATGCGATATTAAATATTTTATCGCCAGCGAACTATGATGAATTTAAACGCTTACTAAAACCAGGTGGAAAAGTAATTAAAGTAGTTCCACAAAGTGACTATTTAAAAGAATTACGTGAACATTTCTATGCTGACTCAGATAAAGAAGAGTATTCAAATGAACGCACTGTTCAACGATTTAAAGAAAGCTTCGAGCATGTGGAAGTGAAACGTGTTACTGCAACACGCGAAATTTCCCCAGAACTAATTCCTTTATTAGCTCATATGACGCCAATGGGATGGCATCAGGAGCAAAAAATGGACACAGCAAAATTCACACATATTACGATTGATGTAGACATATTAATCGGTAAATAAGCAAATTTTAAAAATGGGCAAGATATAAGGAGATGTCATATGTTAATTCATATTATGGCATCTTCTTATATTTGTTTTAAGGTTCATTTTTCTAGGGTAGAGTAAAGGGGGGTGATTACGATGAAATATGTCATTATAGGCGGAGATGCAGCTGGAATGAGTGCAGCGATGGAAATCTATCGTCATGATTCAGAGGCTTCTATTATTTCATTGGAGAAAGGACATCATTTTTCGTATGGCCAATGTGGTCTGCCATATGTAATTGATGGAAGAGTAGAGTCGACAGAAGATGTGATATCACGTACACCAGAGATATTTCGAGAAAAGTACAAAATTGATGCAAGGTCATTGCATACCGTAACAGATGTCGATCCAAAAAGACAGATTGTATCGGGTGTAACTACAGACACAAGAGAACCTTTTTCAGTCCAATATGATCGTCTACTCATTGCAACAGGAGCAGATTCCTTAAAGCTAAAAATGCCTGGTAGGGATTTAAAAGGCATTCGCTCATTGAAGAATATACCAGACACAGAAGATATTATTGGAGAAGTAAAAAATGTCGAACAAGTCACAATCATCGGTGGAGGTTATATTGGTTTAGAACTTGCAGAAGTTTTGACTTCCATCGGTAAAAAAGTACGCATCATTATTAGAAGTGGACAAGTGGCTGGCTTTTTAGATTTAGAAATGGCTAAGCTAGTTCATGAGGAAGCGTATAAAAATGGCGTGGAAATTGTATTCCATGAGGAATTAATTCGCTATGAGGGTGACGATTGGGTAACAGGTGTACGCACATCAAAAGATCTCTATCCAACCGATTTCGTCATTGAGGCGATTGGCATACGACCGAATACTGCATTTTTAAAAGATACAGGTATTCAATTAGCAAAAAATGGCGCAATTCGTGTAGACCCACACTTACAAACAACGGTGAAAGATGTCTATGCGGCTGGTGATTGTGCGATGCATTTTAATCGTATGAAACAACAAGCGGATTATATACCATTAGGAACTACAGCGAATAAACAGGGACGAATTGCGGGACTAAATATGGTCGGCATACCTGAAACTTTTGCGGGTGTAGTTGGTACATCCATCTTAAAATTCTTTACTCGAACAATTGGCAAAACGGGTCTAAATGAAAAAGAAATTGAAAAGCTTCGATTTGAATATGAAGTAGCTATCCAAGAAGTAGGAAACATCGCAAGCTACTATCCAAATTTAGAAACAATGACTGTAAAGTTGATTTGGAAAAAAGATAGTAAACGTTTACTCGGCCTTCAAATTGTTGGAGGAGAAGGCGTAGATAAGCGTATTGATGTAGGTGCAGTTGCACTATTTAACCAAATGCGATTACGTGAATTACTAGATTTAGATTTATCCTATTCGCCTCCATATAACAGCGTATGGGATCCGTTACAAAAAATTGCAAAGCGACAGCTATGATAAGGAGTTAATTTATGCTAGAAATTCGTAAATTAGTTGAAGAAGATGCCCATGAATATTGGGAACTTAGAAAAACTGCCTTAATAGAAGTACCAGAGGCATTTGGTATGTCCTATGAAGAAGCTATGGCTATTGAAAACCCTATTGATGATGTAAAAAAGGTTACAAACGGTGAAAAATCGGATTTTTATGGTGTATTTCTAGAAGGTGAATTAGTTGGGGCGGCAACTTTGATTCAAGAAGAAGCTGTGAAAATGTCGCATCGTGCAAATATTGGCGCTGTCTACGTTTCTGCTAAAAGTCGAGGTACAGGAGCAGGCTCATCATTAATTAAAAAAATAATTGAAGATGCAAAGCTTAATCCCATACTTGAAAAAATTAATTTAAGTGTAGTTACGACAAATACACCAGCTGTTGAATTATACAAAAAACTAGGTTTTGAAATAATTGGTACAGAGAAAAATTCGATGAAGCAAGATGGAACCTATTATGATGAATATTTAATGACACTCTTACTATAGAGGAATCAGTATATATGATTTCCGTTAAACTGAAATTCTTATTTTAATTAAATTGATTAAGCAAAAGAAATCCAAAATCGTGTAACGCATACGATTCGGGATTTCTTTTTTGTGTAAAGAGAGGACTAAATTAATTTCTTCCATTCACTTTTTATCGGCGTATTCTTTTTTTGAATAAAGAGATAATCCCGACAAAAAGCGTTAATAAAATAAAACCTCCGACTGTATCTAACCAAACATCTGACATTGTTGCTGTACGCCCTGAAGTGAATGATTGATGAAGTTCATCGGCACTTGCTAAAACAAAAGTCAAAAGGAGCGCATAAAAATAACGCCATTTTTTCGGGTAAAGTGCAATATAAAGTGCGATAGCGATTGCTCCAAATGACAGCATATGCATAGTTTTACGAATTGAAAATTCTAGAAAATAATAGTAGCCGCGTTCTGCGACAGATACTTCAATTCCCCAATAAGGAATGTGAAATAAAGATAAAAATTCTTTTAGTGGTTGATTTGGAAACAACTGTTGTAATGTAGGGACGATGGATTGTTGCTCGTAACTCTGACTCGATGAAATAAAAATAATAACTACGAGAACAGCGAGTGGGATATATTTTTTCATATATAAAAAATAGCATAGTTTTCGAGTTTTTTCATAGTTTAGCTTAATATTTTAAAAAATGTTATAGTAGTACAGCAATATGTAATTAAAGGAGTAGAAGTTAAAATGATAGGACGTAATGACCCGTGCCCATGTGGTAGCGGTAAAAAATATAAAAAATGCTGCGCTACGAAAGAAGTAATTACAGTAGTAGAAGTATTAGATGAAGAGTTAGAAAGAACACTACAAACTTTTTATGATGTGTACCCACAGCGCAAAGATTATGAAAGTTATCATACGGTTGTTTCAAAATGGAATGAGGCACTAGGACATAAAATTTCTTTAGATTTAATTGAAGCAATTGCGATGGATTATTTCTTCTTCCACGAACGTTTAGATATTTGGCAAGGTTATTTAGAAAAAACAATTAAACAAACGATTCGTCCAGCTACAAAAGAAGCTTTAGGCTATTGGTCTGCACCAAAAATGCTAATGGCGAAGGTTGTATCAGTAGATGAAACTTGGATGACAGTTGAAACTATTTATTCAAAAGAAATGCTTCGTTTACGTCGTGAAGGTGATCGTCCAATTCCTGAAAATGTGCATGTATTCTGCTTCATGCTTCCAGAAGTAACGATGCTTAATGAAAATGCCTATATGTCAGTTTCAAGTATGATTTTCTTCCCAACAGATCATCATGATGTATTTAGTAAATTTATTAAAACAGTCGATCAAAAAGCTAATACAGAGGAAGATTTCTGGAAGGCAAATGCAATTGAATTGTGGAAGGCTTTAGCTGAACATGGTTTTGAAGGTAATGAATTTACGGACTTTGAAACGGAAGTCATTAATAAAATTATGAATTATCTAGAAGAGCAACAGCGTTCAAGTGAAAAAATTATTCCTTTAGTAGAAGATTTCATTGTAGAAGAACAACCAAAAGCACGTAAACCAGTAGCAATTGCTGCCGGGGCTATTCGTTTTGGTAATGATAATGGCTACTTTGAACATATTGATACAACTGTAAAAGCCATTGCGGACGCATTTGGTATTTCAGCTTCATCTATGAATAAGTATGAACATGAATTAGCTCTTTATGTAGAAAAGAAAAATAAATAACAAGCAACTTTTTAGCATAAAAAATGTCTATATTTATAGGCATTTTTTTATTTACCTAAAAAGGGTAATAGAATTTCATAAAACTAAAGGAGTTGGACTCTATGGGAAATCAGCCTTTTACAGATGAACAATTTGATGAAATTTTCGCTGAAAAATCAGCACAAATAAATAAAGAATTACAACAAGAGATATTAATCGCAATGATAGGTGATGTAAATGCAGGGAAATCATCGACTATTAATCGCTTAATGGATGGGGAGGTTGCTCGAGTAGGAGCGAAGCCTGGAGAAACCGTAGCAATTGAACGCTATTCATTGCAAGATAAAATTATTTTCGTCGATACACCAGGATTAGATGATATAGAGAGCAAACATTCACAGCAAACCTTAAATTTCTTTAAGGAGGCGGATGTTGTATTATTCTTTTTAAATGCAGCAGGAACGGTTTTGTCGGAAACAGAGCTTCAAACGTTAAAAAAAATAAAAGAAGTTAATAAAGACATTTTAATTGTGTTAAATAAAATTGATGCAGCTGATGATATCCCAGAATTAGTGAAATACATTCAGGATCACACAGCATACAATTATCCAGTCATTCCGATTTCCTCACGTACAGGAGAAAATATGTCGATGCTCCAAGATAAAATATTAACGATTTTAGAAAAAGAAAAAAAGGACGTGCTGATGGCGGCACATATGGCAGATAAATCTTCCACAGCGAATAAGTGGATTCTAGCTTCTGGTGCATCTGCAGCAGCCATTGGTGCTATTCCAATTCCGGGAGCAGATTTTGGGCCACTAACAGCACTCCAAGTAAGTATGATGATAAAGCTATCGAAACTCTATGATAAAGAAATTACAAAGGATCGAGCGAAGGAAATGATTATTACGACGATTGTTGGTAATATTGGAAAAACAATATTTAGACAGGTTGTAAAAGTGTTACCAGTAGCGGGTTCAGTAGCAGCGGGATCTGTGGCTGCAGCTATGACAATTTCTTTAGGTTATGCCGTTAAATTTGCTTATGAACGTAATTATGATTTAGATATCAAAACATTAAAGCCGCTGTATGATATGTTTTTGAAAGAAGAAAAAAAGAAAAATAAAATAAAATAATAGCTGTTGAAGTTTTGATAAGAATGAATATAGGTGTAAGAGAGTAAGGGATTGCGTGACGATGCAATTCCTTCTTTTTTAGTAGAAACTTAAAATAGGTAGTTAAATAATTAAGTAATTGTCTTACTTTTTAAATTTTTGGAATTTTTTGAAAATTAAAAGACGTTTGTGTTAAACTATAGTAATCAGATATGAGAGAGGAGCGTAAAGTGATGCCTGCAATTAAAGAAAAAGGAAAATATTTTCCTTTGTATCAGTTTTTATCAGCACAACAAGAAAAAGAAATCATAATAAGCTATGAGCAAATAGAGCGTATTTTGAATTCGAAGTTGCCGCAATCAGCTTATCGCCATCAAGCCTGGTGGGGAAATACTCGAAGTGGCACATATATTCAATCAGCCGCTTGGTTAGAGGCAGGTTATAGGGTGATGGATATTCAATTTGGAGAAAGTGTTGAATTTCATAAAGTAGCAGATATTTTACTTACAAAAAAAAGAAAGGCATCACGACGCGTTTAGTGACGATTTTAAATACCTCAGCTCAAAATGGATTTAATATAGGAGGAAGTGAACGGAATGCTGAAAATTTTTGCTCCTAGTTTAACGTTAGTTATACTTGGATCTCTTTTAGTAACTTTTTCTATGACAAAACAAATGAGTGAAAAGGTTTTGCTCACACTTCTTATAGTAGGAACAACTTTGAATATTTTAGGTGTAGTTATTTTATATATAAGATTTCAAAAAATGGATTTTTTAGAGAGAGACAAAAGTCAGAAAAAGTGTGTAAAATAAAGGGTTTATAATTGTCTACCAATCAAATCAAATGCTTATTTTCTGTAAATAAGGGAATGGTATAGGATGAGTTTGTTTTGGTAGAGGAGTGACTTTATGTTGCAAACGATAGTTCTTATCATCATCATTAATGTAGCGTATATGACGATGACAACCTTGCGATTAATTCTTGTCATTAAAGGTTATCCAAAGGCTGCATCTATTTTATCCATGCTAGAGGTTTTTATTTATTTAATTGGTTTAACAATGGTATTGGATGATTTAAGCAATCCGTGGAATATGGCAGCATATTGTCTAGGTTGGGGACTAGGCGTATATATTGGTAGCTTGATTGAAGGGAAATTAGCACTTGGTTATGTTTTATTTGAAATCATTATTAACTTAGATGACGCAGATATCGTAAATGAATTACGTTCAAAAGGATACGGAGTCACTTCATGGTTAGCAGATGGTAAAAATGGGCAGAAAATCTGTATGACAGTTATAGCAAAAAGAAAAAATGAAAAGAAACTGAGAAATACAGTGTTGGAGCTTTGGCCCAAAGCCTTTATCATTTCCTATGAACCGAGTAAGTTAAATGGCGGATTTTTAGTGAAACAAATGAAAGCTAAATAATTTTTGTAAAGCGGAGTACGATGTTTAGTGTTTTTAACATCACGCAAAGCTTTTTTATTTTTATGAAAAGTAAAAATATCTTTTCCACGCGTACATATTAAAGAAGGGCGTAAGAAAAATAGCAAATTAAGCGTAATTTTTCATACACGAAAAGCCAGGATTTACGGATGAATCTTGAGGAAAGTATTTAAATTTTTGAATTGACTAAAAATTTTAAACAATTTTTTGTACATTCAGTACACATTTACCTGATTTTATTTTACAATGAATATAAGGGGATAAATGTCAGATTCATCTAAATTTAAACTAGTTTTACTTTTCGCATTGGATTTATATAAAAAAATAAGAGCAGGTAGGCTATTATTTTTTAGAAAAGAAAAACATTGTATGAAGTGAATGTTATATTTTGACATTGACTAAACAAGTGAATTTCAGAGGAAATTTCTTTGTTTTGTAAATACAGATGGTATAAATGAGATGAATGGGCTGCTATCTATTTACCCTAAATGCATGCACTAGTAGTTATACTAAACTTGGTTTAATTGAGCTATAGCGTAATGAAGAGAACGATTCTTTATTATCGGCAAGTAGATTCAACAGGAATTAATTTGTAACAACAAGGGTTAAGTACATCAATTAAAACATTATCACTTTAAAAAACAGAACAATCTGTATTTTAATAGGCGAGATGTGGTTTTCAAAATGTAGGGGATTTTGAATGCACAATGTGTAAAAGATGTAGGGAATTTGCAAATATAAAAACTAGGGGTGTAGTGTAATGGTATCAGTTAACTTATATGGACAAGAAGAAAATAAAGAAATCGAAAAGACGGCAATCGAAGTTATGGCTGAAAAACGAAGTCAAATTATTTTCAAACAACGTATGACAGTTGGACTTACACAATCGCAGCTTGCTGAACGAGCAAATGTGACACAAAAAACAGTTAGCCGAATTGAACGCGGTGATACAAAGGTTCGAGAAACAACATTAAAAAAAGTATATGAAGTTTTGGGGATTACTGAACAGCATTTACAAGAATTGAATTAATCGTTTAAAAGCTACATAAGAAAAAGAAAAGATGATTTTTCTCTGATTAACTGGGGAAATTCGTCTTTTTTTTTCGTTAAAGGGGTATACATTGATTAACAATGATGTAAAATGTGATAATTAGTTGAAATAATACTCAAGTCAAAGGTGATGAAATAATGGAAAATGCAAAACAAAAGCCAACTAAAGGCAAGGAAATTATGTCATGGGTATGGCCCATCTTAATTGCAGTCATAATTGCAGTAGTCGTAAGACAATTTTTATTTGCTCCAGTAACGGTTAAGGGCGAATCTATGGAAAATACGTATCACAATAACGACCGTGTCATTATTAGTAAAATTAGTAAAATCGAACGTTTTGATGTAATTGTATTTGAATCTCCAGTAGAAGATGATCACTATATTAAACGTGTGATTGGGTTACCAGGTGACCATGTGAAGGTTGAAAATGACGTGCTTTATATTAATGATAAAAAGTATAAAGAAGCATATGAATCAGATCATATTAAAGAGTATAAGCAAGATGAATTAAATTTCACTGAAGACTTTACAATGGAAGATGTAACTGGTGAGACAGTTGTACCTGAAGGACAGTATTTTGTACTAGGGGATAATCGTCAAAACAGTAGTGATAGCCGTGATTATGGTTTTATTAAAAAATCTGCTATTAATGGCGTTGTCGCATTTAAATTCTTCCCTTGGAATTAATTAAAAGTAGGTGTAATCAGTGCATCATGTACTATTTGTTTGCTTAGGAAATATTTGTCGCTCACCTATGGCTGAAGCAATTTTTCGTAATTTAGTGAAGCAAAGAGGTTGGGAAAATCAATTTATAATTGATTCTGCTGGGACAAGTGGTTGGCATGAAGGTGAAGCTCCACATAAAGGAACCGTGGCTGAATTAGCCAGTCATCATATCTCAACTAAAGGCATGATGAGTAGACCGTTACAGGCTAAAGATGGCGAAGTTTTTGAGTATATTGTTTGCATGGACAATAGCAATATAAAGCATGCGCAAGAAATTTTAGGAGGGCCATCGGATAAACAACTTATTCGTTTATTGGATTTAACGGCTAAAAAAATAGATGTACCGGATCCTTATTATACGGGTGATTTCAAAGAAACATATGCACTTTGTACATTAGGTTGCGAGGCATTATTTAATCAGATAATTAAAGAACAACAATAAAAAATAGAGCAAATGTACCTAATGTTTTAGGTAGTAATTTGCTCTATTTTACTTCAACAAATGCAAAATTATCCTTTGTATGGCAGTAATTTTGTTAATTAGGGTAATGATAATTAACGTAAGGAGGTAGTTAAATGGAGTGGAAAGGTCGTAAACAGAGTAATAATGTAGAAGATAGACGAGGTTCAAAAGCACCCGTGGCTATTGGCGGTATTGGTGGTATCGGGATAATTATTGCAATCATTGTAACCTTGATGGGGGGAGATCCTAGTGCCATATTAGGTAATACAACACCATCGCAAGTGACAACGGAAACGGCTGGCAATTATACACCGTCTAAGGAAGAGGAAGAAATCGCGGACTTTGTAAAAGTTGTTTTAGCAGATACCGAAGATGTATGGGCTGAGGTTTTTGAAAAAGAGGGGAAAACATATAAAGACCCTACTTTAGTATTGTATACAGATTCGGTTGCCTCTGCATGTGGAACAGCAACTTCTGCTGTTGGTCCATTTTACTGTCCAGGTGACCAAAAACTTTATATTGATTTAAGTTTTTATGATGAATTACGCACACAATATAAAGCACCAGGCGATTTTGCAATGGCCTATGTTGTCGCACATGAAGTTGGTCACCATGTACAAACGCTTCTAGGAGATACACAAAAAGTGCATAGTCAAAATGGCAAGATTTCTAAAAAAGCTTACAATGACTTATCTGTTAGAATGGAATTGCAGGCAGATTATTATGCAGGCGTATTTGCTAACTATGTTCAAGGTGAGGGCTATCTAGATGAAGCGGATTTTGATGAGGCAGTAAATGCAGCACATGCGATTGGTGATGATACACTTCAAAAACAAGCACAGGGATATGCTGTACCGGATTCATTTACACACGGAACTTCGGAACAACGAATGAAGTGGCTTGAGCGTGGATTCAAGTATGGAGATATTGAGCATGGAGATACGTTTAACGCGAAGGATTTATAACAGTTCATTCTGAAAATTTCTACCTCATGGAGTTTTCTGCTTTTAAGGTATTCTAGGAATTTTTAATAAAGTGTTGTATAATACTACAGTAAATAATGGCTCGTCTAAAGGCGGGCGACAGAAAATCTGCCACCCGTCAACGATAAGTATCCTAATTTTGAAAGAGAGTGAAACTACATGGGACGTAAGTGGAATAATATTAAAGAGAAAAAAGCATCAAAAGATTCAGCAGCTAGTCGTATTAACGCAAAATTTGGTCGTGAGATTTATGTTGCGGCAAAATCTGGTGAACCTGATCCGGTAGCTAACGGTGCTTTAAAAGTCGTGTTAGAACGTGCAAAAACATATAGTGTTCCAAAACATATTATTGATCGTGCAATTGAAAAAGCTAAAGGAAATACGGATGAAGTATTTGAGGAGCTTCGCTATGAAGGCTTTGGACCAAATGGCTCAATGGTAATCGTAGATGCACTAACAAATAACGTAAACCGTACTGCAGCAGAAGTACGTACTGCCTTTGGTAAAAATGGTGGTAATATGGGCGTAAGTGGTTCAGTAGCTTATATGTTCGACCGTACAGCTGTATTTGCTTTTGAAGGAAAATCAGCAGAAGAAGTATTAGAATTTTTAATCATGGCAGACATAGATGTGCGCGATGTATTTGAAGAAGGCGATACGACAATCGTTTATGCTGAGCCAACTGAATTCTCAGTTGTTCAAGAAGCACTTAAAGCAGAAGGTATTGAAGAGTTCCAAGTAGCTGAAATCAATATGCTTGCTCAAAATGAATTGGCACTTGATGCAGAATCACAAGAACAATTCGAAAAAATGATTGATGTTCTTGAAGAACTTGAAGATGTTCAACAAGTTTATCACAACGTAGAATTAGCATAATCATACTATTGAAAACAGTTTGAATAGATGAATGGGAGTTGTCACACAAGTATGTGATTGCTCCCTTTTTTTGTACATAGAGATAATATGTAGAAACTTTTAGCAGGCTGTAACGTTTATTTTTAGTAAAGTGGGGTGAACTAGACTGAAAAAAATAATATTGATTCTTATTGGCTTATTTTTAGTTTTTTGGATTAGTACGGGCTATGTACTCAAGCAAGGACAGAAGCCTGTAGCAGATGGTACGTATCATTATGCGATTGTTTTAGGGGCAAAGGTCAATGCGGATGGAAAGCCATCAAAAGCACTTAAAAATCGTTTAGAAGCAACGTATGACTACGCAATAAAATATCCACATGTACAATTCATTTTGTCTGGTGGACAAGGTGCAGATGAAAATGAATCAGAAGCGGTTGCAATGCAAAACTATTTAGTGAATCGAGGAATGGATTCAAATCGCCTTATTTTAGAAACAGAATCTACATCCACGTATGAAAATATAAAATATTCTTCAAAGAAAATCCCTTTAAAGGAAAATGGATTGACGATTATTTCCAATGATTTTCATTTGGCGAGGGCGAAAATGATAGTCAAAAATCTAGGCTTCCCCAATTGTGATGTAGTGGCAGCGGATACACCAAAATCAGTTAAGTTAAAACTTGTAGCAAGAGAAAGAGCCGGATTAATTTTACAAAGGCTTCAGCTATGGAGATAAAAAAATCCCAAGAAAAGTGTGCGCACACTTTTCTTGGGATTTTATTTTGATTATTTTTCTAAAAACTCGGTAATTTGTTTACGGTATTTAGAAAGTGATGAAGCAGAAACTTCATAATATTCAGCAACATCTTTTACTTTAGATAATCCGCCTTCAGGAATAGCTTCAATAGCTTGACCTGCTAAAATAGCACTTGCTGCAAGTGTTTCTGGTTTCTTAGCTTTTACATCTTCAGTTGTTAAGAAGTCTTGTAAGTTAGTTAGGAAAGCATCTGCATTTAAGTTATATTCAGACAGATATTTTTTAGCCAAAGCAATCACTTCATCATTGTATGATGTAGCCGCTTCAACTTTTGTTTCAGATTTAGCAGGAGCTTTCACTGCTTCTTCTTTTTTAGCTTCAGAAGTTGTTTCAGTTTCAGCAACTTCAGTAGCTTCTGATTCAGTAACAGGTGTAGCCGCTACAAATATTTTGTATAATTCATAAGCATCCGTTACGCCAGCTTTCAGTTTTTCAAGTAAAGCTGTTTTAGTCGCTTCATCATTTTTTGGAATGAATAGTGATGAGCTCTTAACGATTAAACCGTTTTCACCATGGCGAGAATCTGGCATAGCGATACCGAAGATCCATTCTCCTGGTGTACTACCATCAGCAGTATTTAAGATTTTGTACGTTTGCCCATTTACTTCATCAAGTAAGTTGATGTAAGTTTCGTCAGTGCTTTCAACATGTGCAAGAATGAAACGTGGGTTTAACCAGTTTTCAATCACTTCTTTCACTTGTGTACGCATTGTTGTTTCAACTTGATGAGTGATGAATTGTTGCCAATGTGCTGCATCTTCAATATATACAGATGTTTCAATGTTAATCGCATTGATTAAGAAATCAGGGAACACAGTAGAAAGTTCCTCGCTTAATTTTTGATAACTTTGATTCATTTTGTAATTAGAAGCAGGATTTACTTCTTGGATAAATGAACGCTCTAGACGATTCAATTCATCGTTTACTAATTGTTGGATATTGCCCTCAGCATTTTTACCATGACACTTTTTGTATTTTTTACCACTGCCACAAGGACATGGATCATTACGACCTATCAATGTAAAGCACCTCACTTAAAAATTAGACATAAAAATAGAGTAGCACAAAATGACGTAAATGATAAGTTTTGACCAACTTTTTTAGCTTATTGGAAAGAAAATGCATAAATCACAGTAGTATAATTGCAATTTTGGGGAAAATCGTCAATAATAATACAAAAGTATTTCGCTTGCCGAAAAAATATTGGGGGAATTTACATGATTACTTTTAATGAATTTCAATATGCACGACCAGATATAGCTGAATTCACAGAGGACTTTAATTTACTTCTAGAGAAATTCAAAGCAGTGCAATCATTTGAAGAACAATCACTTGTTATTGATGAAGTGAATCGTATGAGAAACCGTTATTCAACAATGGAAAATCTAGCGTATATTCGTGCATCAGTAGATACAAATGATGAATTCTATCGTGATGAACGTGATTTTATCGACGAGCAAGGACCGGTTATCGAAAATCTTGTAACGAATTACTACAAGGCATTAACGAATTCAAAATTCCGTACGGAGTTAGAAGAGAAATATGGCAAACAATTATTTGATTTAGCAGACTACCAAATCAAAGGATTCTCTCCTGACATTATCGAATTAATGCAAAAGGAAAACAAATTAAGTTCGGATTACTCGAAGTTAGTTGCATCAGCGGAAATTGAATTCCAAGGGAAAGTATATACAATCGCTCAATTGGGACCATTTGTAGAATCTGCTGACCGTGAAGTGCGTAAAGTCGCTTCAGAAGCACGATTTGGTTTTTATGCAAAACATGAGGCGGAATTTGATCGCATTTATGATGAACTCGTTAAAGTACGTCATGAAATGGCTGTTAAACTAGGCTATAAAAACTTCGTAGAGCTAGGTTATATTCATATGAATCGTGTGGATTATAATGCAGAAATGGTTAAAGCGTACCGCGATCAAATTCGTGATGTCGTTGTGCCATTTGCGACTGAATTACGTGAACGCCAAGCAAAACGTATTGGTGTAGATAAATTGAAATATTACGATGAAGGATTTATTTACGCAACAGGTAACGCTGTGCCTAAAGGAAATCCAGAGTGGATTGTTCAACAAGGCGCTCAAATGTACAAAGAATTATCACCTCAAACAAATGAGTTTTTCCAATTTATGCAGGAGCGTAACTTAATGGATCTTGTAGCGAGTAAAGGGAAAGAAGGCGGTGGCTATTGTACATTTATCGAAGATTATAATGCGCCATTCATCTTCTCGAATTTTAACGGAACTTCAGGCGATATTGACGTATTAACGCATGAAGCAGGCCATGCTTTCCAAGTATACTCAAGTCGTAATATTGGGGTTCCAGAATACTTATGGCCAACGTATGAATCAGCAGAAATTCATTCAATGAGTATGGAGTTCTTTACTTGGCCGTGGATGGAGTTATTCTTCAAAGAAGATACAGAGAAGTATAAATTCTCTCATCTAGCAGAGAGTCTATTATTCTTACCATATGGCGTAGCTGTAGATGAATTCCAACACGTGGTCTATGAAAATCCAGAATTCACTCCAGCAGATAGAAAAGCCGCTTGGAAAGAAATCGAAGCAAAATATTTACCACATCGTGATTATGATGGACTTGAATATTTAGAGGGCGGTGCTTTTTGGCAACGCCAGGCGCATATTTACGCCAGTCCATTCTATTATATTGATTATACTTTAGCACAGGTTTGTGCATTCCAATTCTGGAAGCGTTCAAGAGAAAATCATGAAGCTGCTTGGAAGGATTACTTACATTTATGTTCTTTAGGTGGTTCTAAATCATTCACTGAATTAGTTGCTGAAGCTAACTTGATTTCTCCTTTTGAAGAAGGCTGCTTGGACAATGTAATTGTTTCAATTAAAGAATACTTAAATAGTGTTGAGGACGACAAACTATAAAATAGCGTGTTGGAGATATCACTAGAAATTTTCTTCTATAAAAATGAAACATCTAGAAAGTTAGTTGTAGATGTCTAAAATTCATTTAAAAAGGGAAGTTAATTTTTGGAGGTATCTCCATTTTTTTATATAGAAGGAGATATTAAATAGCGGATTAGCTTATAATATAAAGTAGAGAAAAAAGGAGTGATGATATTGACGAAAAAACTATGGTTTCAAGCAGGCGTAGGGATTCTACTGACTTTGCTGATTTTTAAATTATTTATTGAAATTAAACATATTTTCTATCCAATTGCAGTTATTTTAGGGGCAATTTTCATCCCATTATTAATTGGCGGAATATTATTTTATATTACCGAACCGCTCCAAAGATATTTAGAAAAACATAAGTTTAAGCGTTGGATGAGTATTTTAACAATTTTGGTTGGTTTAATTGCTATATTGGCGGCATTCGTGTCATTTATTTGGCCACTAATCACTAGCCAATTAGTGAATTTTATCGAAGGATTCCCTGCATTTATTAATGAAATCACGAAAGCAATTCAATATTTCTTTGACCACCGTGATAATTTACCAGACCAAGTTCAAGGTGCTATTGATAATGCACTCGATTCTATTAAAGATTACGCTGTTTTAACGAGTAAGTTTTTAGTTGATGTCGTTTCAGCCATTGTATCAGGTGCATTTGTTTTAATTTTAATTCCTTTCTTCTTCATTTATATGTTAAAAGACCACGAAAAATTCGCGCCACGTATTTATAATCTATTTTTAGGTCGTCGCCGTGAATGGGTGAAAAAAACGTTAACTGACGTGAACGAAGTATTGAAAAACTATGTGCAAGGTCAACTATTAATAAGCTTTTTCTTAGCTTCAATGATGTTTATTGGTTATTTAATTATTGGTTTAGACTATGCGTTGTTACTTGTTATCTTCGCCTTTTTCATGAATATTATTCCATTTATTGGTCCATGGATTGCATTTATACCGGCACTAATTTTAGGGTTTTTAGATAGTCCGATGACGGCGCTATGGGTCTGTGTCGTTACATTAGTTGCTCAGCAAATTGATAGTAATTTCATTACACCGAACGTCATGGGTAAAACGCTCGATATTCATCCTTTAACTGTTATTACGATAATTTTAGCAGCAGGGAATATTGCTGGATTCTTTGGCGTACTTCTAGGCGTACCTTTTTACGCCGTTGTCAAAGTCATTGTGAAAAATGTCTATGCACGTCGTTTAGAAATTAAGCAGGCGGCCACAAAAGAAGTTTAGTGAATAAAAATTTGCTTTATTTCGTATCGAATATATCGGTAGATGTTATACTAATAAGAACCGATTTAAAAGGAGCCTATTATGCTAACATTTGAACAGAAGAAAGAAATCATTGGTCGTTTTTCAGAACTAACTGAAAAGCCGATTTCAATGAATCGTTTAAACTACCACTTTGAAGGTAGTAATTATGAAAAGAAAATTGTTGTCGAAAAATTACATCCAAACGGTAATGGCTTTGTGTACGTGGGGGATTTATTAGCGTATAAAGCAGATGACAAAGGATTAGTGAATATTCGTGACTTCACAGAGCAACAATTAGTCGAAGTTATTGAAGATTCAATTGTCTACTTAACTGAAGTAGATGAACCAAAAGCTGAAGTAGTGATTGAAGAAAGCTGGAAGAACGCGAGCGATGATCAATTACTATTAGTGCAAGAAGATCCGTATTGGAATGTTTACCATGCATTCAACTTAGAAGAAAGCTTTGGTACACGTGAAGATGCAGAACAATATTTAAAAGAAGAAGGCTTTAAAAAATCAAAATAATTTTGCTGTGAAGGATGGTACAAGTGTCTGGAAAAAAAGTAGCAATCGCAATTGTGGGAATTACTATCATGACCGTCATCTGTATTTATATTGCACTCCAATTATTTTATGCCCTAGACTAGTTCTTTGACGAACTAGTCTTTTTTTATTATAATTATCTTGAATTCGAGATAAAATCCCGAGGAGGTATTTTAATGGAACATGTTTTTATTAAAGGTACAAATGAGCAGGCACCAACATTCTTGTTATTACATGGCACAGGTGGAAATGAAAAAGATTTATTAGGATTAGGAAGAGAATATGATGCAGAAGCATCTTTACTAGGTGTAAGAGGTAGCGAACTTGAAAATGGTATGCCTCGATTCTTTAAACGCTTAGGAATGGGTGTTTTTGATTTAGATAATTTAACATTTCGTACAAAAGAATTGGCCGCATTTATTGATGAAGCCGCAGTGGAGCACGGGTTTGACCGTGATAATGTAATTGTTATTGGTTATTCAAACGGCGCTAATATTGCAGCCAACTTATTTTTTGAAGTAGGAAATGTTGTAAAAGGTGCTATTTTACATCATCCAATGATTCCACGTACAGATGTGGTAGTACCTGATTTATCGGGCTTAAAGGTTTGGATGGGCGCTGGACAAAACGATCAAATGGTGCCACTCGAACAAACGGTTGATTTGAATGCGTATTTAATACAAGCTGGTGCATTAACGGAAATCTTTTGGCATAATCGTGGTCATCAACTGACAGCTGAAGAAGTGCAATCAGCTAAAGAATGGTATGAAGCAAATTTAAAATAACTAGAATAAAAAAACTGATTCTAATTAATTAGAATCAGTTTTTCTATTCTTCATATGGGTATTAATGTAATTAGGTGCTTTTTTTGGATATAAAAAGGAGGGAATTTATGACTAAGAAAATAAAGAAAAGAGTAGTTGGGTTAGCTATCGTATTATTAGTAATATCGCCAGCTATGACAAATACAGTAACAGCAGAAGAATTACATACATCTGGGGTTCAAGCAAAAAATACGAATGAAATAGATTCGGAAGAGTTAGCGAAAGCAGAAGAGTTAGCAAAAGCAGAAGAGTTAGCGAAAGCAGAAGAGTTAGCGAAAGCGAAAGAGTTAGAAAAGTACAAGCCTAAAACTCAAGCGAAGGAAACGAATGAAGCTAAAGATGGGTCTCAACAAAGCATAAAAGAAGAAAAGAATGTTGAAGAAAAAATAAAAAAATACAAACAAAGGTAGATGATGGTGAACCTGATCGAACGCAAGATTTTGATATTCGTTTTCCGGGATTAGTGGGCAATGGTAAAGAGTATCCACCAGGAGAAAAAAATAGCTAGCGCCATTTTAATTGATCTAACAACGGATGAGGATTTTAATTTTAAATTTGTAGTGGATTCGCATGATCAATTTAATGATTTTCTTAGATATAATGTAGCAAATTATGGGATACCTTTAACTAATATTGAATTTAAGGAAGAAGTGTCTTTATTATTTGCAGCGGACAGTTCGTATAAATATGATGCCACAACGCCAGCTATAAATTACCGTATAATTTTACAAGCATATGAAGACGAGTTACAAATTGACTCTGGACAGATTATTGTCAATAAACAACGAAATACAGCTAAAGTAACCATAAATGCTACTGAAAATCCAACAGAGATTACCTTTGCTAATGAAGGTAATTCAGATGGTCAGGAAATGACATGGGAAATCCGTACGAAAGAAGGGGATTTTATCACTTCAGGAACAGATAGTTCTGTACCTCAAAGTGTAATTGATCAACTGACAGAGGAAGGGGACTATATAGTTACTTTAACAACTACAGGTTATTCACGATTTGGCAACCCTGTTCAAGAGAAAGTAAATACGGGTACATTCGCAATTGTATTTGGTGATTTAACAGAAATTCATACCATTATTGAT
Source organism: Candidatus Kurthia equi (assembly GCA_018065935.1). Lineage (GTDB taxonomy): Bacteria > Bacillota > Bacilli > Bacillales_A > Planococcaceae > Kurthia > Kurthia equi. The sequence continues at coordinate 5,603 of JAGHSJ010000194.1, read as the reverse complement.
GCAGATGGAAATGAAACCGAATATGCTTATAAACCATCAAGAGGAAAAGTAGGAACAAAGTATACAACAAAGCCAATGGACATTCCTGGGTATAAATTAGTTGAAAAACCTAAGAATGCAACAGGTGAATATACAAAAGATGACATAACAGTGGAATATTTTTATAAAATTATTGAACCGAATTTAACGGTGAAGTATGTAGATGAAAATGGAAAAGAGTTGCACAAACCAATTACATCGAAAGGTGTATATGATGAGAATTATGATACCGATGAAAAAGCATTTGACGGGTATGAGCTAGTAGCAATTCCTTCAAATGCATCCGGGACGTTTGGTGAAGATGATATTGTCGTTACGTATGTATATCGCTTAATTGAGGATGAGACAAATCCTGGTGAGGAAGTGGAACCGGGAGAAGGTGGAAATGAAGGTAGTGAAACTGGAACGAATCCATCAAACCCATCAGACCCATTGAACCCAGGAACATCAGGGAGTAAAAATCCAAATTCTAGTGGACAGAATAAGGCATCTTTAAGCCAAGAAAATCTTTCTGTTATTTTTTTACCTCAAACGGGAACAAAAAATATTCTTGTTACTGGGTTTGTGGGGGGGTGCTTAGTTTCATAGGCGCAACATTGCTTGTAATGCGTCGTAGATTATAAGATAAAAATCTACATGGGTATTTTTAGAACGTACAAGAGGTTTAAGAGCGATTTGGTGTTACAAGGTGTATTTATGTAAATGAAAGGTTTGAATGGATTTAAATCACTATAGAAGAGGTTTAAAGGTGTAATGGAAGTGAATAGTAGGCATGATTGTAGGCTTCTTAAAATAAAGTAAGCTAAAAGAAAATGTATGATATTTTTCGCTTTCTCTAAAATTCATAACAAAAAAAGAAATTGCGTCGTGGTACATTGGCACAATTTCTTTTTTTATTTCAGACAATTCATATGAATGTCCGTTTTTTGCGTTTTATAAAAATAGATTAAAGAATAAGAAGATTAATGCACCGACAACAGCAGAAATAGGTAAAGTAATTACCCATGTGATGACGATGTTTCTTGCTACACCCCAATTTACGCCTTTTGCATTTTGAGCAGCACCAACACCCATGATTGAAGAAGAAATAACATGGGTAGTTGATACAGGTAAGTGGAAGTGTGTAGCACCGAAGATAATTACTGCGGATGCAACATCAGCAGCAACCCCATTAACTGGACGGATTTTCATGATTTTACCACCAACGGTTTTGATGATTTTATAACCACCAATAGAAGTACCAAGTCCCATAGCTGTAGCAGCTGCAATACGTACCCACATTGGAACGCCATCATCAGCAGTAAGATAACCACCAGCCATTAAGGCCATAGCAATAATACCCATTGATTTCTGAGCGTCATTTGTACCGTGTGTAAATGATTGTAGCGCAGCTGTAAAGATTTGAACACGACGGAACCCTTTGTTAGAACGGTATAGGTTCATGTTTTTAAATAAGATTTTAAATAGCGACATCATAAGGAACCCACCAATGATTGCGATGAATGGTGAGAATAATAGCGCTTTGATGATTTTTGTAAAACCATCTAAGTTAATTACGCCAAATCCACCAGCAACAACAGCAGCTCCAACTAAAGAACCGATAAGTGCATGTGATGAACTAGATGGTATACCAAAATACCAGGTAGCTAGGTTCCAAATGATAGCTGATAATAATGCTGCTAAAATAATGACAACCCCATGTTGTAATGCAAATGGATCTACGATGTCTTTTGCAATAGCAGTTGCAACCCCTGTAAAGGTAATTGCCCCTATAAAGTTCATCGAAGCAGCCATTAAAATTGCTACTCTAGGCGATAAAGCTCTAGTGGAAACAGCAGTCGCAATGGCATTTGCTGTATCATGAAAGCCATTAATAAAATCAAATGATAGTGCAACAATAACAACTAATATAGTTAAAAATAATACAGTATCCATCTCTTATTTACAGCTCCTATGCGTTTCGCATGATAATTGTATCCATTGTATTAGCGACACTTTGACAGTAATCAGCAACTTCTTCAAGTTGTTCATAGATGTCTTTAAATTGGATGATACGAATAGGATCTTTTTCATGTAAGAATAATTGTTTCATCGATGTGCGAAGTACATCGTCGCATTTACGCTCATAATCTTTAATTAAAATGGCGTGGTCACGCATATTTAACAGTTTACGATTTAATAAATGTTCCATTGCTTTAACGATTTCATCCGTGCTTAATGTGATGAATTTAATGAAGTCGCGCATGTAGTCATCCACTTCTGTAAGTGAGAACATTTCAAAGTGAGCAATACAGCCTTCAATACCGTCAATAATGTCATCCATACGTACAGCCAATTCAAGAATATCTTCTCTTTCAATTGGTGTCATAAATGATTTGTTTAACATTTGAATTAATTCGTGAATTAACTGATCTCCATCGGTTTCGTATTTCTTTAAAGTTACGCTAAGCTCTTTTAGGTCAGCGATGCTCGTGATTCTGAAATCCTCGGCATAATGAGACGCTTTATTAATATTCTCTGCAATTCGGTAGAGGTATGCGAAGAATGGGTCTTCTTTTTTTGAGCTAAACATGTGAATCCTCCTATGTTTTATATAGATCAAACATGTATATTTTAAACGCAACTATAATGATAACAAATAGAATTTAAATACCAAACAAAAATTAACTTGAACGTTTACAATCTTTACAATGCTGTAATATTTGAAAAACAGACATTCTCAATTACGCTTTATAAAATCTATTCTAATATGTAAGAAATGCTTTATCTTAAATAAAAAGTAGTTAAAAAAGTTATCGTAAAATGTGATAAATGAGAATAGAATTTGGCCATAATTTAGACAAGGAATGTACGGTAAAATCACATAAAACTGTCTAGAATGAATAAAAAATCTAATTCACGATGTTTTTAGTCTGACTTAAACCACAATGAAAGACAAGTTCTTTAGAAAACGGTATCATATAAGGGGTAAGAGATAAAATACTAGATAGATTATATAAATAATGAAATGGAGATGGAAATTTTGGAATACCGTATTGAACATGATTCTATGGGTGAAATCAAAGTACCAGCAACAAGTAAATGGGGAGCTCAAACACAAAGAAGTACACAGAACTTCCGCATTGGTTCTGACCACATGCCAATCGACTTCATTCATGCATATGCAATTTTAAAAAAATCAGTAGCTAAAGTATGTGTAGACTTAGGTACATTATCTGCAATTAAAGCAGAAGCAATTTCTCACGCAGCTGACCAAATCGTAGAAGGTAAATGGGACGATCAATTCCCTCTAGTAATTTACCAAACAGGTTCAGGTACACAAACTAATATGAATGTGAACGAAGTTATCGCTCACCTTGGTAATGAATATTTAGAAGCAAAAGGTTCTGAAGAACGTCTTCACCCAAATGATGATGTTAACAAATCTCAATCTTCAAATGATTCATTCCCAACAGCTATGCATATCGCTACTTCAATTGCTGTAGAACGTAATCTTCTACCTGCTCTTGAACAAATCAAAAAAACATTAAAAGCTAAATCAGAAGAATTCATGCAATTAATCAAAATTGGTCGTACACATTTACAAGATGCGACTCCACTAACTCTTGGACAAGAAATTAGCGGTTGGTTATACATGATTGAAGCTTCTGAAAAAATGATTAAAGAAGCAGCATTAAATATGCGCGAACTTGCTATTGGTGGTACTGCAGTTGGTACGGGTCTTAATACACCAGATGGCTTTGATGAAAAAGTTGTAGCTGAAATTTCGAAAGAAGCAGGCTTAGACTTCATTCCATCACCAAACAAATTCCATGCATTAACTTCACATGATCAAATTGCAACAACTCATGGTGCAATGAAAGCATTAGCTGCTGACCTTATGAAGATTGCAAATGACGTGCGTTGGTTAGCTTCAGGCCCACGTTCTGGTTTCGGCGAAATTTCAATTCCAGAAAATGAACCAGGTTCTTCAATCATGCCAGGTAAAGTAAACCCAACACAATGTGAAGCAGTGACTATGGTTGCTGTTCAAGTAATGGGTAATGATGTAACAATCGGCTTTGCTGCATCACAAGGTAACTTTGAATTAAACGTATTCAAACCTGTGATTCTACACAACTTCATGCAATCAGTTGAATTATTATCTGATGTAATCCGTAGCTTTGACGAACATTGCTTAGTAGGTATTACTGCAAATGAAGATAAACTAGAACACTTCTTAAACAATTCATTAATGTTAGTTACAGCACTTAATCCATACATTGGTTATGAAAATGCTGCTAAAATTGCGAAAAACGCACATAAAAAAGGCTTAACATTAAAAGAATCAGCTTTAGAATCAGGTTTATTAACTGAAGAACAATTCAACGAGTGGGTTGTTCCAAGTAAAATGATTAAATTTTAATCAGCAAATGCAAAAATAAAGTGTATTAAGGTCTTTCTACATCTCATTTATTTAAGCATAAAAAAATCCCGAATCACACCCTAAAAGTGTGATTCGGGATTTTTGTATGTTAAGGCATAAGAAAGATTTATTTTTCTTATGCCAATTGTTAATTTGATTTTACCTCTGTTAACGGTATTTTTTCTTCCTTAGTCGAATGGATTAAGAAGATTAAATAACGCATAAATACGGTAAATGTTACACTAGCGGCGATGATGAATTCGATTACGATGATTAAATTGAAATAGGGAATGTGTAAAATATGATTAGCTAAAGTAGCAGCAACTACAGTAATTACTAATGGGAAAGAAAAGGCTGCAAAGCTTGGATAGAACGGAAGACGCCAAATATTTGGTAAGAAATAAAGCGCGACTAAATATAGTATTGAACTCATTACTAGTAGAATTGCGACAAATATAGGATTAGGGTTTTCTACGACTGTTATATAACCTGCTAAACAAAGTGATGTTGGTGCCGTTAAAATCGTTAATAACGGTAAAGCAGGTTTTTCGTTATAGCTTGTTTTAAAAATACGGTAAAGCATTAATGGAATTAAAATCACGTAATTTATCATTGCAAGAATTAAAAAAACGTCACCTAGAATTACATTAAATGTGCTAGATGTAACCGCGATAAGTCCGATACCTATATACGTAATAAACCAGCTTGGGTAAAGGCTTTGAATTGTTAAATCACGTTTAATAACAAAGTTAAATGTGAAGTAAGTAATAAATGCCAGATGTAGTAAAATAGAAACATACCATAGGATGTTTGAAAAAATAACTAAATGACTAAAGCTGTGTAAATAAACGGCTATTCCAAAAAGAGCCATTGTAATTGTAGGAGATACGGAAGCAATCATAGGATTTTTAAAATCATGTTGAATTGCTTTGAAATCAATAAAAACGCGAAGTAATAATAAAATCATCATGAAAATGGCAATCCAAACAAGTATAGAACCTGCTACAACAGCGTTCTGTTGAATGATATAGTTGCCAAGAGATACGATAGCTAAAATTAATCCAGCTATAGGGATTGGTATTTGTTTAATAAACGTCAATTAATGCCAACTCTTTTCTGAAGTGATACTTTTATTATAAGGGATATCTTATTATAATAA
>JAGHSJ010000149.1 GCA_018065935.1 Candidatus Kurthia equi | reverse complement strand
AAATAATATATAATCTTTTCTTTAAGAATTAGATAAGGGTCTAATCATTTAAACTGAGGGCTATAAAAATTTTGTCAGAAAATCAAGTAATTAAAGTAAGAAACGCGAAAAATATGGCGCTTGTATTAATGTTAGGTGCGTTCATTGGACTATTTAGTGAAACGGCACTAAATATGGCTTTAACAAATATAAAGGAGGATTTCGAAGTTTCAGCGGCTACTGCTCAGTGGTTAACGACTGGCTATCTATTAACATTAGGTATTTTAGTTCCAGTATCGGCATTGCTGATTCGTTGGTTTTCTACAAATCAGTTAATCGTAGCATCCTTTGTTTTATCAATTATCGGTTCAATAATAGCGGCATTAGCACCAACATTTAGTCAGTTATTCATTGGGCGTGTTATTCAAGCATTAGGAACAGGTATATTATTACCATTGATGATGAATGTCATTCTTGTGATTTTTCCAATTTACAAAAGAGGTATGGTTATGGGCTTAATGGGACTTGTTATTACAACTGCACCTGCAGTTGGACCAACAATTGCCGGATTAATGGTAGATGTTTTGGATTGGTCATATATCTTCTGGTTAAGTCTTTTGCTTTATGTACTTATCTTAGTCTTTGGATTAAAACAAATTGATAATGTATCGACTATTACGAAACCAAAAATTGATATATTATCGATTGCTTTATCTACCATTGGATTTGGTGGTTTAATTTATAGTTTAAGCAGTATAGCTGAAAAATCGATTACTACACCAAGTGTTTATGGTTCTTTAATTGCTGGTATCGTTGCAATTGCTCTATTTATCACGCGTCAAGTAACGATGGAAATACCTATGATCAATTTACAGGTCTTTAAATATCCTATGTTTACATTAGGTATTGTTCAATTATTCATCGGTATGCTACTTATTTTATCAACCGCTATTTTACTTCCTTTATATTTAAAAGGGTCATTATTATTCAGTGCAGCATTAGCTGGTTTAATTCTATTACCTGGTAGTGTACTAAATGCAGCGTTAGCACCTGTTGTAGGGAAAAATTTCGACAAAATTGGTGCGAAAAAATTACTGCCCATTGGTTTTACTTTAACTTTTATAGGAGCCATTTTATTCGTTCTAACGGTTACATCAGATGCTGCTGTTTGGACAATTATTGCCTCTAATATGGTATTCTTCGCAGGTATCGCCTTTATCATTATGCTACACAAACAAATGGGTTAAATCAGTTGCCACATGCCCTTTATTCAGATGGTGCTGCTGTTATGAATACATTACAACAAATTGCTGGAGCAACAGGAACAGCAGTTGCCATTACATTAATGATTCAAGGGCAAAAAATGCATACGGCAGACCACCCTACAGCTTCAATAGAAGAAGCTCTTGCATCAGGTACAAACTATGCTTTCTACTTTATAGCTGGAATTGCATTTATAGGATTAATTTCTACGTTTTTTGTGAAAAAAGTAAAAATATAATCTCATACCTCCTATAACTACTAGCTCATTTTAGTATGGTACAATAATCTAAAGTATGTTTTAGCATTGGGAGAAGATTGAATGAAAAAGAAATGGACAATATTAGCTGCAATTTTAATTGTTGTCGCGATAGTTGCTTATACAACCTATGATAACAATAAAAAACAAGATGCAGCGACTGCTGATATTTTAAATAAAGTGGCTCAAGTGGATTCGATTAAAATTACGCATAAAAAAGATACACTGACACTAAAAGGAAATAAGGCAAAGTTATTTGTTGAAGAAAGACCACTTGTTCATATTGAAAAATTAGAGCGTCCAGATCGTAAACTATTTAAAAAAGCCCCTACCTATACAATTCATTATTTTGTAAAAGGGAAAGAGCTTTATTATGTCGAGTTATTACCAATGGAAGAAAAGCCATCGGATGATCATTTAGCTGATTTCTTAATTAATGAACAATTTTTAGTTAAATGGGGCGATTTCCAAATGATGTTTTCACAGCATGAGAGAATTGAGGAATTGCTTCAATATTATCAAGAAAAAAATATATAACGATAAAGAAATACCCATCAGTTCAAACTGACGGGTATTTCTTTATTTATTTGTTTCTATAAATCTATCGATTTTTCGAATTTTTATCATAAAATTCATGAATAGTTTTTTGGACAAGCTTGGATTGTACGACATCAGCCATAGGTGGGTTATAAAGACTTGCACGTATATTCATAAAATAACGATGCATCGGGTTAGCTTCACCTAGTGCGCGCGCACCGACTACTTTCATAGCTAAATCTACTATTTGAATGGCCTGCTGTGATACAAAGACTTTTGTTAAATCAAGTGCTTGTTGCATGGTATTTTTGTCTGTAGCTGCTTCATAGCTTTCAACTGTTTGATATAGCATTTGACGAGCAGTAGCATAGTGCATTTCCATCTCAGATAAAATACTCTGAATAGAAGCAGCTTCAGCAATCGGACGACCTAATGAACTCGGAATATACGTAGTTGCAAAATCAAAAGCATAATTGCGCGCTGCTTGAGCAATTCCTAAGTAACAAGCTGGGATATGAAGTAACCAGCCTTTTGCTGATGATTGAAAAGCGACACCTTCATCAATAATTAAATCTGGGCTTACTTCAACATGATCAAATTTAATCGTCTGGCTCGCAGTACCTCGCATAGCTAAAGAATCCCATGTATCAATGAGTGACACCCCTTGAGCCTTCATAGGGATAATGATTTTAATCAATTTGTCACCTGCCGACGTTGCCGTTACGATGGCATGTGTTAAAGCAGGCGCTGCAGTAGAGAAGGTTTTCTCTCCAGTGATAAACCATTTCCCATCTTCTTCATAGTATCGAGTGGTTGGCAAAGCACCGCGTGTAGGTGAGCCAGCATTGCGTTCAGATGCAACAGTATTGACAAATCCCCCCATTGCGATAGCATCCATTAAATAATTTGCAGCTGGTTGGCGCCAAGTTTTTGATTCAACAAATTCTAAAACCGTACCAACTGTCCATCCAACAGAAAGGGCAGTCGAACCACATCCAGAAGCAATTTTTTCTTGAGCAAGAATAAACTCGTATAGACCGAGTCCAGCTCCGCCAGATTCTGTCGGTAAAGTTAACCGTAAGTAATCCATCTTTTTTAAATCTTCGACGTTTTCGAAAGGAAACGCCCCTTTTTTATCTAAAAGAACTTCGCGTTCTCTAAAAGCGGGTAGCAAGCGATCTAATTTATCTATCAGTTCTTGTTGCTTCCCTGTTTTAATATATGTATCCATGGAATCCCCCCTAATTATTACTCATACTAACATATTTTTTGAAATGGCATGAAATAGAATCTAAAAACTAGGAGAATATTTAGATGATAAACAGTAAAAAAGGCCAAAAATTCACGTTTAAAAATACTAAATTGAGTGTGAAACTCCGTTAATATAAGCCTATAGTATACTTTCTATGAAAGGATTATGCTATTATTAGGTTAATTCGTTTTGAAAGGAAGATTCATTTTATGAAATCACCATTTATTTTTGATTATACTGCTCCTAAAAATGCAGAAACAGGTAAACTATATCCAGCTGTTTTCTTATTGCATGGTATGGGCAGTAATGAGAAGGATCTACCCGTACTATTGAATGACATTAAAGACGAATGCCATATCTTTAGTTTGCAAGGACCTATTTTAGAAGGTCAAGGCTATGCATTTTTCACAATTGAAGAATTTGGTAAACCCCAACGTAATGTGTTTGACCAAGTCGTACTTCATATTAAAGCTTTTGTTGATGAAGCTATTCAAGAATATGCAATTGATGCCAATAAAGTATTCTTAATGGGCTTCAGCCAAGGTGCCATATTAACACAAACGCTATCATTAGTCATCGGTGGCGAACGCTTAGCAGGAACAGTAGCGTTAAGTGGATATTTACCACAGCATGTAAAAGAAGAGTATGGTAAACATAGTGTTAAAGGATTACCAATGCTAATTACACATGGCACAATGGACTATGTACTGCCTTTCCATTGGGGACAAGCTTCAAGAGATTTCTTTGAAGAATATAATGCAGACGTTCAATTTATGGAATTTGAAGATGGCCACGGTGTGACACCTGAAGTCCAACGTGAAATCATCACATTTTTAAAATCTAAATTTTAGAATCCATTCAAATCAAAGCAAGTACTTTAAACAGTGCTTGCTTTTTATTTTTTTACTTTGCAACAGAACTAAATAAACTATCTCATAAATTATTTAAAAAACCCTTTCAATTATAAATGTGGTATGGCAACACTTTTAGACAACTTTTATGAGGGGTGCTCCAAAGCTTATGGGGCACCGAATCAGCTTGACATGGAGCCTCTCTGTGCATGACTTTTTATGACAGGAATCCAGCTATATTAGG
>JAGHSJ010000437.1 GCA_018065935.1 Candidatus Kurthia equi | reverse complement strand
GTCTATTTACGTATTCCTTTGATTTTTTGGTAATTTTTAACTTGATACGTTTTAGTTTATATAGAAGGGGGAATTCCTACTAAAGAGGATAATCAATTGAATATCAGCCTTATTTTTATTGAATTATTTTTCAACGAGATCCCATACTTACATGTAAGGAGTGTTTTTTTATGTGGCAAGACTTTAAAGATTTTGCATTTAGAGGGAATGTCTTAGATTTAGCAGTAGCAGTGGTTATCGGTGCAGCATTTGGTAAAATCATTTCATCTTTAGTTGATAATATTATTATGCCAATCATTGCTAAAATATTTGGTACAGGCCAGTTTACTGATTTAACCGCTTGGGGTATTCAATACGGTGCATTTATTCAGAGCGTCTTTGATTTCCTTATTATTGCTGCGGCAATCTTCTTATTCGTAAGATTACTTACGAAGGCATCGAATTTAAATAAATCGAAAGAGGACAAAGAAGAACTAAGTGAAGAAACGTCTGAAGATTTATTAAAAGATATTCGTGATTTACTTCGTGAACAAAAAAATAGATAAAGTACTCGCTTTTATACGCTAAAAAGATGGTTTTTAATCGACGGATATTCGTCATTAAATACCATCTTTTTTCTTTTGCCCATACAATATCACTAAAATGTTATGAGGATTCTCGACTATGTCACAACAATATCTTTGGAACTTTTTCTATTACAATTCACCTGTATTTTCTAATGCTATTGAAGAAATTGGCAAAATACGTTATGCTACAAAGGTTATTATATTTAGAATTACAGTTAGGTGGTGCCAATTATGTGGCAAGATTTTAAAAACTTTGCCTTCAAAGGCAATGTGTTAGATTTAGCAATTGGGGTTGTCATTGGGGCTGCATTCGGTAAAATTGTTTCTTCATTAGTAGACAATATTATTATGCCTCTAATCGCTAAAATCGTCGGTAAAGACCAATTCTCTGACCTTTCATTTTGGGGAATTAAATATGGTGCGTTTATTCAAAGTGTCTTCGATTTCTTCATTGTAGCAGCAGCTATATTTGTCTTTATTCGTGTATTAACGAAACTGACAAATTTAAAGAAAAAAGAAGAAGAAGAAGCAGTTGTTGCACCTGAAACTTCTGATGATGTTTTAAAAGATATTCGCGATTTACTTCGTGAGCAAAACAAAGTTCGCTAATTTCTACATTTGTTTCATAAAAAAGTTCCCTATTCGATTGACCTTAACAGTCATCAAATAGGGAACTTTTTTTATTTTAATGTATTATTTCGTATGGAATGCTTCAATAGACTGCCCAATAGCGATTTTAACAGCTACAAGCAAATCTTGCTGATTCCAGCCCGGAATTTTCCCATTTGCTATAGCTAATTCAAAATCTGCGGGAATATGAATAAATCCCGCCATGATATGCTCTTTACTTTTTGCATAGCGAAGGCCTTCGTACATAATGTTATTACATAAATACGTCCCCGCAGTATTAGAGATTTCTGCTGGATAACCAGCTTCTCTTAATTTATTGACAATTGGACGAATCGGTAATGTTGAAAAAAGTCCATCTGCTTCATTCGGATAGATTGGCTCATCTGTAGGAGCATAACCTGCATTATCCACTTCTCCATCTTTTACATTAATAGCAATACGTTCAGGCGTGATTTTTGCGCGCCCCCCTGCTAAACCAAGTGAAATAATCAAATCTGGTTCGATGTCTTGAATGATTTGTTTGAATTGACGAGCTGATTCATTAAAGTCTACGACAAGCGTACGTCCAACAATTTCTATCTCATCGATTACCTGGCCATTTAAAGCTTCTACAATCTCCATCGTTGGATTCTTAGGATAGTGTAAAAATGGTTCAAAGCCTGTTAATAATAATTTTCTCATACTGCCAATCCCTTCTTTCATTAGACGGTAAAATCAAACTCAATCTTGTCTTGCGCTAATTTTAAACGAGCTGAAAAACTACTACCTTTTTTGGATTTAAAGCCTTTCATTGGCTTCGTTATTCCCTTCTCACATAAATCCTTCACCTGATTCGCTGAAATGGCTTTGCTAGCAATTTTTTTAGAAATCGTAAACTTACACCCTTCATTGTATGCAGAACAGCCATAAAACGTTTTACGCTCAAGAATTTCTCCTTTATGACATGAAGGACAAGCAACGATTGGCCCCGTTACACGAGGAGTTGATAATTGAGCTGCTGCTGTAATATCCGTTTGGCTAACTATTCCCGGTGATACGTCGATTAGATGATTTAAGAATTTCTCGATATTTTGTAAAAATGCCTGCTGCGTACCTGTTCCAGCCGATATTTTACGTAAGTATCCTTCCCATTTAGCTGTCATAATTGGACTTGCTAGTAGAGAGCCTGTTATCGCTTGGCAGAGAACCTTGCCCTTTTCGGTTACGTTCACAATATTTTTCGTTACGTCAATATATTCATGGCGTTTAATCGTCTCAATAATATTGGCACGCGTCGCTTCTGTTCCAATGCCTTCAACTTCTTTTAAAATGTCACTTTCTGCATCGTCCTCGATGAGCTTGCCACAGGTTTTCATCATTTGGATCAATTGTCCCTCTGTATATGGTTTTGGAGGCTGTGTCGTTCCTTGATGAATTTGTACAATAGCGTCAACATCTTCTCCCTGTTCCACAAGCGGTAGCGGAGGTGCTTCATTTTTCTTGTCCTTTGGTGCTGGCCATAACTCTTGGAAGCCACGATCCAGTTCTACTTTCCCAGTCGTTTTAAAAGGTAAGCCATTTACCTCTGTGACAATCTTCGTTTCCTCATATAGATAATCTCGATGGAACATAGCTAATACCGAACGAACGATTTCCGCATAGAGATTTTTTTCCATTAAAGACAGACCTGCTAATTTTTGTGCCGATGGAATCGTTTTCGTAGGAATGATGGCATAGTGCTCCTCTACTTTTTTCGCATCCACATAGCGCTTACTCGCGTTTAGCGATACAGGCTCGAAAGGTTTCTTCATCAGTTCTTGGTATTTAGGAAGTTGATTTTTAATATATGCAAATTCAGCTGGCGTAATAAATTGGCAATCTGAACGTGGGTAAGAAATCAATTTTTTCTCATATAAGCCCTGTGCCGTTTCTAGCACTTTCGCTGGACTGTATTTCCAAATTTTATTTGCCTTTTGTTGTAAGGTTGATAAAGAATGAAGTTTCGGCGGTAAGATTTTCTTTGGCTTTTTATCGACCAATTTAATTATTGCAGGTGTTTTTTGTTTTTCTGTAATTCCTGCTTTTTCTAATGCCGCTAAGGCTTCTTCATATTTACTCGATTTAAAATCTGCCTTCCCCGTATAGGAACCCATACGCGAATGGAACTCTCCTTTTAACTCATAGAAATTCTCTGGTTTAAAATGCTCAATTTCCATAAAACGCTCATAAATCATATAAACAGTCGGTGATTGTACACGTCCGACTGAAATCGTCTCATTCAGCCCTTTTTCTTTTAACAGCATCGTAAACAGACGGCTCGCATTCATTCCAACTAGCCAATCACTTATCTGACGCGTTTGTGCTTCGATATACATGCGATAATCCTGCTCGTTGTCACGTAGCACTTCAAAGCCTTTACGAATTTCATCTGCCTCTAAAGAGTTAATCCATAGACGTTGAATCGGCTTATTTTTCACACCCGTTTGTTTCAAAATGGAGTAAAAAATATTCGAACCTTCTCGATCGACATCACATGCGTTAATTAAGGAAGTCGCTTCTTTAAATAAAGCCTTCACTGCCTTAAATTGGTCCATCTTTCCTTTCGCTACTTTAAATTCATAGCGTTCAGGCACCATAGGCAACGATTTTAAGCTCCACCTTTTCCACTCTGCATGATAATCTGCAGGCTGTTTTAATTCCACTAAATGGCCGACACCCCAAGTAATCGTCGCACCTTCTGGAAATGTAGACGACGGTTGTAACTCAATAAAATGTTTGGTCTTTCTCGCCACCTGAAAAGCTTCAGCATATGCTTTCGCTTGAGAAGGTTTTTCTGCTAATATCACGATACTTCCCATATTCAGTACATCTCCTAACTGTTTGTTTTATGTAGTTTACAATACCTCTAGTATATCACTGCATGAAATCAACTGGCTATTAGAAATTAAAACAGCGATATCTTGTAAAAACAGCGATTTTCTACTTACTAATAAAAAAGGTTCTATGTCAAATGTTGGGGTGGAGTGATTTGGATTTTCAAATCACTCCACTTTTTCTATTTGTTTGTTTCGGACGAATGCTTTCCGCCGGCGAATTGCTGAGCCTCCTCGGCTAAAGCCTGTGGACTATTTGCCAAAGCAAATGGGATAGGCTATCTTGTTCGCTTATCTTCCTAAATCAACCCACTTTCCGGCAGGAGTCCTCGTCCTTTACGAAACTAACAATTCACCCTAAATGCATACCCATTTCTTTATACTTCATATTTAATAAAATCTTCGCTTCGAAAATGATCAAAACGTCTAAAGCCAAATGCATTGCGTTTTAAAACCTTTATGCTTGCACGATGCAAGTAGGATAAGGCTTGTGACTAGGACGTCACGTTCTTGCCTTATCTTCTACTTTATTAATGCCTTCTAAAAATCTATTTGATAACTTTAGATGCTTTATTTTTGAATACGGTAATCATGTATTTTAGTTGTGGTATTTAAAC
>JAGHSJ010000164.1 GCA_018065935.1 Candidatus Kurthia equi | reverse complement strand
AAATAATATATATAAAGTGAGGTCATTTTACATGAAATTTAGTATCCAAAGAGATCATTTATTAAACGCCTTAAATGACGTAATGAAAGCAGTAAGTTCAAAAACAACGATTCCAATTTTAACGGGTATCAAAATTGATACAACTGAAGATGGTATTCGCTTAACAGGTAGTGATGCAGATATTACAATTCAAACATTTATTCCTGTAGAGAAAGATGGCGAACAACTAATCGAAGTTACTTCAACAGGTTCAATTGTTTTACAAGCTAGAATGTTTAATGAAATTGTGCGTAAGTTACCAACAAATGAAGTAACAATTGAAGTAGCAGATCAATATCAAACAAGAATTCAGTCAGGTAAATCTGATTTCCACTTAATCGGATTAGAATCAGCAGAATATCCAATGCTTCCAGAAGTAAGTGAAGAAACACAAATTGCGATTCCAGCTGATTTATTAAAATCAATTATTCGTGAAACAGTATTTGCTGTTTCTACAAGCGAATCACGCCCAGTATTAACAGGTGTTAACTGGAAAGTAACTGAAAAAGGTTTAGTTTGTGTCGCTACGGATAGTCATCGTTTAGCACGCCGCATTGTTTCATTAGAAAATTTACCAACAAATGTGGAAAGTGTTGTTATCCCAGGTAAGAGCTTAACTGAATTAAGTAAAATTTTAACTGATTCATCAACACCAGTGAATATTTACATGACAAACCAACAAGTATTATTCAAAACAGAAGATGTTTTATTCTTCTCACGTTTATTAGAAGGCAATTATCCTGATACAAATCGTTTAATTCCAGATTCTTATCAAACAACAGTGAAAATTAACGGTAAAGAATTATTACAAGCAATCGATCGTGCATCATTATTAGCTCGCGAAGAACGTAATAATGTGGTTCGTTTTTCAACATTAGAAAATGATTCAGTTGAAATTTCTTCTAACTCTCCAGAAATCGGTAAAGTTGAAGAGGAAATTCAAGTGAAAGAATTATCGGGTGAAGAATTACGTATTTCTTTCAGTGCGAAATATATGATGGATGCGTTAAAATCAATTGATGGCCAAGATGTGATTATTCAATTTACGGGTTCTATGCGTCCGTTTATTATTCGTTCAATTCACGATGACTCTATACTACAACTGATTTTACCAGTCCGAACTTATTAATATTTTGATATAATAATAAGTGAAAATATTTCCCAAGCCACATTAGTACCTGGTACTAATGTGGCTTGTTTTTATATATTTAACTTGTAGTTTTTACTTATTGAGTGAAATCCGTTACAATAAGAAGATAATTAAGCGTTATGAAAAGGATGAAAAAAACAATGAATGAAATCATATTAGAAACAGAATACGTAACATTAGGCCAATTTTTAAAACTAACAGACATCATTAGTTCTGGTGGACACGCAAAATGGTTCTTACAAGAAAATGAAGTTTTAGTAAATGATGAATTAGAAGATCGTCGTGGTCGTAAATTAAGAGATGGCGATATCGTTGAAATTCCAGAAGTCGGCAAATTTGTTATGAAAGCAGACACTAGCGATTTCGAAGAGGAATAGTTTATGTATATTGAACGTTTAAAATTAAACGGATATCGAAATTATGAACAAGTAGAATTACAATTTTCACCTAACATAAATGTTTTTATCGGCGAGAATGCACAAGGTAAAACAAACGTCATGGAAGCTATTTATGTTTTAGCTATGGCTAAGTCCCACCGTACTTCGAATGATAAAGAATTAATCCGATGGGACGCAGAATATGGTAAAATAGAAGGTGACATTCAAAAAAAATATGGGAAGTTGCCATTGGAACTTATCATTTCAAAAAAGGGTAAAAAAGCAAAAGCAAATCATTTAGATCAGAGCAGATTAAGTAATTACATTGGTCAAATGAATGTGGTAATGTTTGCACCAGAAGACTTAAATGTCGTAAAGGGCAGCCCGCAACTTCGTAGACGTTTTTTGGATATGGAAATTGGTCAGATTTCTCCTGTTTATCTTCATGATCTTTCCGCGTTTCAAAAAGTACTGAAACAACGAAATCATATTTTGAAGAAGAATCAAGGTAAAAAAGATTATGAAGATTTGAGTTTCGATATTTATACTGAACAATATGTGGTCGCTGCAGTTAAAGTAATTCAAAAACGTTTTGAATTTATGAAACTTTTACAGAAATGGGCAGCGCCTATTCATCACGGGATTTCAAGAAAATTAGAAAATTTAGAAATTCATTATAAATCCGTGAGTGGTATGGAAGCAAATTGGGATACTGCTCAAATGGAGAAACATTTACTAGAAAAACTGAAAGAACAACGAAATAGAGAATTTGACCGAGGTGTCACTTTAGTTGGACCACATCGTGATGATTTACAATTTTTCGTGAATGGCTACGATGTTCAAACATATGGTTCACAAGGGCAGCAAAGAACAACTGCGCTATCTTTGAAGCTAGCTGAAATACAATTAATAAAAAATGAAGTTGGTGAATCACCTATCTTGTTATTAGACGATGTTTTGTCTGAACTAGATGATTACCGCCAATCGCATTTATTAAATACGATACAAGGTGATGTTCAAACTTTTGTTACAACTACAAGTGTTGAGGGCATTGACCATAATACGATTCGTGAAGCAAAAATGTTTCACGTGAAACAAGGTTCTGTGGATTCTGAATAACAGCATTTACAGGGCCTTATCAAATCAAAAAAACATGCTGATGTTACGAAAGAGTAGGTGGAGCGATAATGGCATTAGAAGAAAAAAATAACAATGCTTCTTATGATGCGGAGCAGATTCAGGTTCTTGAGGGATTAGAAGCAGTTCGTAAAAGACCAGGTATGTACATTGGTACAACAAGTTCAAAAGGTCTTCACCATTTAGTTTGGGAGATCGTGGATAACAGTATTGATGAAGCATTAGCTGGTTACTGCGACAGAATCGAAGTGGCTATTGAAAAAGATAACTGGATTCGCGTTGTCGATAATGGACGTGGTATTCCTGTAGATAACCAAGAAAAAATGGGTAAACCAGCAGTAGAAGTTATTATGACTGTATTACATGCCGGCGGTAAATTTGGCGGCGGAGGCTATAAAGTTTCAGGTGGTTTACATGGTGTTGGTGCATCAGTAGTAAATGCACTATCTAGCGAAACAATTGTTCAAGTACATCGTGATGAAAAAATTCATGAGATTAAATTTGAACGTGGTCAAGTAACACAATCACTTACTGTTATTGGCGATACAGACCATAATGGTACAACGGTTCGTTTTAAAGCAGATGCAGAAATTTTCAAAGAAACTACAGTGTATGAATATGAAATTCTAGCACACCGTATCCGTGAGCTTGCCTACTTAAATCGTGGTATTACGATGGTTATTATGGATGAACGTGAAGGTGAAGTACGTAAGGATGAATACCATTATGAAGGCGGTATTACATCATATGTAGAACATTTAAACGAGAAAAAAGCACCATTACACCCTGCAATTGATTTAAAAGGCGAAAAGGATGGCATTTCAATTGAAATTGCTATGCAATATAATGATGGCTTTGCTTCTAATATTTTCTCATTTGCAAATAATATTAATACGTACGAAGGTGGTACACATGAGTCTGGTTTCAAAACAGCTTTAACTCGTGTAATCAATGACTACGGACGTAAAAATAATATTTTGAAAGAAAATGAAGCGAATTTAACTGGGGAAGATGTGCGTGAAGGATTAGTAGCAATCGTATCGATTAAACATCCAGATCCACAATTCGAAGGGCAAACAAAAACAAAATTAGGGAACTCTGAAGTAAGTACTATTACAAATTCTTTATTCTCTGAGCGCTTTGAACGTTTCCTTTTAGAAAATCCTACAGTTGCTCGTACAATTATTGATAAAGGTTTAGTTGCCTCAAGAGCTCGTGTCGCTGCGAAAAAAGCACGTGAGATGACTCGACGCAAATCCGCATTAGAAGTTTCAAGTTTGCCAGGTAAATTAGCAGACTGCTCTTCAAGAGTTCCAGCAGATTGCGAAATCTACATCGTAGAAGGTGACTCAGCGGGTGGTTCGGCTAAATCAGGTCGTGATCGTCACTTCCAAGCTATCCTACCGCTGAAAGGTAAAATTCTGAACGTAGAAAAAGCACGTTTAGATCGTATTTTATCGAATGATGAAATTCGTGCAATGATTACAGCCATTGGTACAGGTATTGGTGAAGAATTTAATATAGAAAAAGCACGTTATCATAAAATTGTTATTATGACTGATGCCGATGTCGATGGCGCACATATTCGAACTTTATTGTTAACATTCTTCTTCCGCTTCATGAGACCTTTAATCGAAGCAGGTTATATTTATGTGGCTCAACCACCACTATATCAAGTAAAACAAGGGAAGCATGTTGAATATTGTTACAGTGATGCTGAACTTCAAGAAATTTTAGAACGCTTACCAAGTCAACCAAAACCAATGACGCAACGTTATAAAGGTTTAGGTGAAATGAATGCGGATCAGTTATGGGATACAACAATGGATCCAGAACACCGTATTTTATTACAAGTTGAATTAGATGATACAATTGAAGCAAATAAAGCATTCGAAGATTTAATGGGTGATGATGTGGAACCACGTCGTCAATTTATTAATGATAATGCTGTATATGCAGATTTAGATATTTAGAGAATCGCGAAGGGAGGCCAACGTTTTGTCTGAAGAAATTCGCTCCGGTGTTAAAGGAATTAATATTACAAAATCAGTGAAAACCGCATTTTTAGATTATGCGATGAGTGTTATTGTTTCACGTGCATTACCAGATGTGCGTGATGGCTTAAAACCAGTTCAAAGACGTATTTTATTTGGAATGCAGGAATTGGGGAGTACGTCAGATAAGCCTTATAAAAAATCAGCCCGTATTGTAGGGGATGTAATGGGTAAGTTTCACCCACATGGTGATTCATCTATTTACGATGCTATGGTACGTATGGCGCAAGATTTCAGTTACCGTTACATGTTAGTTGATGGACATGGTAACTTTGGTTCAATTGATGGTGACGGAGCAGCGGCAATGCGTTATACAGAGTCGCGTATGTCTAAAATCTCGATGGAAATGATTCGAGATATTAATAAAAATACAATTGATTACAAAGATAACTACGATGGTAACGAAAGAGAACCAATCGTTTTACCAGCAAGATATCCTAACCTTCTAGTGAATGGTACATCAGGTATTGCTGTAGGTATGGCTACCAATATTCCGCCACACCAACTAGGTGAAGTTATTGATGGGGTATTAGCATTATCTGAAAATCCAGCAATCACGACAGAAGAACTTATGGAAATCATTCCAGGTCCGGATTTCCCAACTGGTGGTATTATTTTAGGCCGCAGCGGAATTCGTCGTGCATATGAAACAGGTAGAGGATCAATCGTTGTTCGTGCAAAAGTAGAAATCGAACAAAAACCGAGTGGTAAAGAAGTTATTATTATTAACGAATTACCTTACCAAGTGAATAAAGCACGATTAATTGAAAAAATGGCTGAATTAGTTCGTGATAAACGAATTGATGGCATTACAAATATTCGTGATGAATCAGATCGTAATGGTATGCGTGTTGTTATTGATATCCGCCGTGATGCAAATGGTAATGTTGTTTTAAATAATTTATACAAACAAACTGCTATGCAATCTAGTTTCGGTATCAATATGCTAGCTTTAGTAAATGGACAACCACAAACTTTAAGTTTAAAAGAAGTATTGTTCCATTACTTAGAACACCAAAAAGTGGTTATTCGTCGTCGTACTGAATTTGACCTGAAAAAAGCAGCAGATCGTGCACATATTTTAGAAGGTTTACGTATTGCTTTAGACCATATCGATGCGATTATTAAATTAATTCGTAGTTCACAAACTTCTGAAGAGGCGAAAACAGCCTTAAAAGAAAACTATGACCTTTCAGATCGTCAATCGCAAGCAATTTTAGATATGCGTTTACAACGATTAACTGGTTTAGAACGCGATAAAATTGAAGGCGAATATAACGAACTTCAAAAATTAATTGCTGAATTAACTGCGATTTTAGCAAATGAAAATAAAATTATTGAAATTATTCATGAAGAGTTAGAAGAAGTAAAAGAGCGTTTCAATGATGCACGCCGTACAGAAATTGTTGCTGGTGGCGTAAATATGATTGAGGATGAAGATTTAATTCCTCGTGAAAATTCTGTACTAACTTTAACTCATAACGGATATATTAAACGTTTACCAGCTAACACATATCGTAGCCAACGTCGTGGTGGCCGTGGTGTCCAAGGTATGGGAACAAATGCAGATGACTTTGTAGAACATTTAATGTATACATCAACGCATGATACAATTTTATTCTTTACTTCAAAAGGTAAAACATTTAAAGCGAAGGGATATGAAATTCCTGAGTTTGGTAGAACAGCAAAAGGATTACCAATTGTTAATTTACTTAATGTTGATAAAGATGAAAAAGTAACTGCAATGATTCGTGTACCAAGCTATGAAGAAGATGCGTACTTTATCTTTACAACAAAAATGGGTGTCACTAAACGTACATCATTAGCTAACTTTGCTAATATTCGTACGAATGGATTAATCGCTATTTCGTTAAAAGAAGACGATGAATTAATTTCAGTACGCCTTACTGATGGGAAGAAAGAAGTTATCATTGGTACGCGCCAAGGTATGCTTGTTCGCTTCAATGAAGAAGACATTCGTGCAATGGGACGTAATGCATCTGGTGTACGTGGTATTCGTTTACGTGATGATGATTATGTAGTTGGCATGGAAATTTTAGAAGAAAATGAAGAGATTTTAGTTGTTACTGAAAAAGGTTATGGGAAACGTACGCATGAAAGTGAGTATCGTTTACAAACTCGTGGCGGTATCGGAATTAAAACTTGTCAAATTACAGATAAAAACGGTCCAGTAGTTGCAGTGAAGACTGTATCTGGTGTAGAAGATATTATGCTTATTACGATTAATGGTATGTTAATTCGTATGGATATCAATGACGTTTCACAAATCGGTAGAAATACACAAGGTGTTCGTTTAATTCGCTTAGCTGATGAAGAGTTCGTAGCTACAGTAGCTAAAGTTGAAAAAGAAGATCCGGAAGAAGAAGTAGATCTTGAAGCAGAAGAAGCAATGGATGCAGAAGAAGCAACAACTTCTACTGAAGAAGCTGTGACTGAAGAACAAGATTCGACTCCTACTGAAGAATCAAACGAATAAATTAATTCAACTAAGAGGGTTGGGGCATAGGCTCCAACCCTTTTATTTTTACATACAGTATCATTTTTATTGGAACGTTCTAAAAATAGGTGTATATTAATAT
>JAGHSJ010000411.1 GCA_018065935.1 Candidatus Kurthia equi | reverse complement strand
CTTCGATTGGTGCCACTTCTTCTACTCGCTCTTCTTGGTGTGCATCTTTATTTTCTAAAGATGGTGCAAGGCGGCGTTCTTTTTCTATGCGTTCTTTAATTAATTGATTCGCTATCGTGCCTTTGTTTTTGTTGCGTTCCACCTCTAAACGTTCTTGAACTAACTTCGTATGGATTGGCGGATTTGTTGGCTTTTTAAAACCATAAACAGGTGAAGGTACATCAGTTGGAACAAATTTCTTTTTAGGCGGAGCTTCTACTACTGGCTCCACAACTAAAGTTTCTTGAACTAAACGTTTTCTTTCTTCGAAGCTCGGAATCGTTTTCTTGGCTGCTTGTGGCAACTCTACAGCAGGACGAATAGCTTCTTTGCGTCGCCCTCCTACACTATTGGCAAATGGATTATAATTTTCTCTACTAACTGTTGTATCATAATATGGCCGTGCCTGTGGACGCGAACCAAAAGGAGAATATTCCTCTTTCTTCTTAGGTGAAGCAACGTCTTGATGACGCAGTCTTAATGGTGTTGTCCCAATTGGTTCATTGTTTACAAAGTCATTTGTATGCTGTTCCGGAATATGATTGTACGGCATTTCTTGTTCATCGCGTAGAAGCGGAAATTTAAAATTGGATGTAGATGTAGATTCAGGTTCAACCGAATGTTGCATTTCCGCCTGTGAACCTACAGATGTTTCATCATAGATTTCTTCATAATTCTCTTCATGCATTTCTTTTTGATTGTCATTATATTCATCATTTTTATGTTGTTGTTGTTCTTCTTCATTAGTAATTCGATTAAAAAGGTTTTTAAACCAGCTCATTTTTATCACTCATTTCTAAATCTTTGATTACATTTTATCAGTTTCAATCACTGTGACGCAACGACAATCCTATGAATCTACTATGTAATAACGAATTTTTTGATATTTCAGCTCTTTTTCTTAAAAAAAACGCTCTCTTTAAAGAAAAAACCAATGGATTTTTTCAAATCCATTGGTTTCAACATATTATTTATGCTTTAAAAGCACTACCGATTTCTGCAGAATCATCTAAAACTAAGATTCCTTTTACTTGTGGAGCATTTGGAATTTCTAATTCACGAGCTGAGCAAAGCATACCAAAAGAATCAACACCACGTAATGCTGATTCTTTGATTAGCATACCAGAAGGCATAACTGCACCAATTTTAGCTACAACTACTTTTTGTCCTTCAGCAACGTTTGGTGCCCCACATACGATTTGTAATGGTTGCTCTTCACCAACATCTACTTTTGTAATATGCAATTTATCTGCATTTGGATGTTCGCCTACTTCGATCACATGACCAACAACAAATTTTGGTGAGAAATCAACATTTAAATCTAAGTCAGCACCTGATTCAGCAATTACTTTTTCTAAAGCACTAACAAATTCTTTTGTTAATTCAACATTTCCTAAAACACCATCAAGTGTTAAGTATTTGCTTGCTTCAAATAAGTTAAAGCCCTTCACTTCTGAAGTTGATTCTTCTAAAATTAGCACTAAATCTCCATGGCGTTCTAATTTAGTTGATACGGGTGCTTCTGAAGATAATTCTACTAATAGAACATCTCCTACATGTGGTTTGTTATAAGATACGATCATTTGTTATTCTTTCTCCTTTTTAACCTTGTTTTTTGCCATAATGAATATCGGTTCTAGTTTATCATTGTCATAGACAAAAGATAAAGAGGTAATTGGCACTGCTCCAACTGTGAAGAAGTGCATTGTCATTTGCGCTAATAAATCATACCCCTCTTTATTGCGAATGTCACCGATTATTAATACATCTTGGTGAGGAACAGACACAGTCATGTCTCCTTCAACCTTCGATTTCATCTCTTTTAAGAAGGTCTCATTTAAAATACGACTCGCATCGTAGCCATCATTATGATTTAAGAAATAAAAAATATTCCCTGCAACTTCATCTTTTTTCACAGCTGTTGGCAATGAACGCACTTGGAATCGAGCCATTTCTTTTATTTGTTGCTCAGTTAGATTCAATTTCTCCACCATTTTTTTATCAATCAAGCGGTAGGTTGAACCTAAATCCAGCGCATAGTAAATAGTTGTTTCAGCCGTATGTTTATCTGTTACAAACTCCACGCCTTCTTTACTTTTCTTTGGAAAAGAACCTGAACGAATAGCCGGGAAGATTTTCAGTTCCCCTGCAAACCCCTGTGTTTTTTCTTTTGCCATTGCTTGAAAAGTTTGCTCAATAATATAGACTACTTCATCAATTGCTGCTTCTTTACGTTCGTCATACTTCGTAAGAATATCACCTAATTGTAAATCCATACCTTTTTGTAAATTACGATGTTCGATACGTAATTTATTTGTTTTAGCATCTAAATTCCAGCTAAAGGTATCTTCACCTAAGCGTTTTTTTAAGATGGAAATTAATTCAGGTGCTTTCATATTATCACTCCATTACTTTGCTTCAAGAAATTCTTCTATTTCTTGCTGAGTTTTTCGATCCTTAGAAACGAAGCGATTCACTTCTTGACCATTTTCATACATGATAAAACTTGGAATACCAAAAACATCTAACTCTACACAAAGGTCGATAAATTGATCTCGATCTACTAATATAAATTGATAATTATGGTATTTCGCTTCAATTACGGGCATAAACGGTTCAATAAATCGGCAATCTGGGCACCATCCTGCTGAAAAAACAAAAACGGTTCTACTACCTTCTTTTAATTCATTAAATTGCTCTACTGATTGTAAAATTTTCATTTACTACCCCTCCATATATCAACGCACATGCGTCTACTCGTTTCATTCTAACTGTATCGTCTTACTCTTTGCAACTCTGTTGTTTGGCCCAATAGCGATACTGTCCAACGAGCATTTCAATAATAGGTTCAAACATTTGTGCTCGGCTAATTAGACCGTCTGTAAAAACACCAATTGCCCCAGCATGCTGTCTTATATTTTTTTCATTTGTATAGCGATCCATAATCGGTCCTAATTCTTCTCCACGTAACAATGCGTGTGCAATTTCTTTAGGGAGTGGGATTTGTGCACCAGCCGCTGTATAGATGCCTTGTTCACTCGCCAACGCAGCCCAATTGCATAAATACAGTTCTGTGCCTAGCCACTTCACACCACCTTCAAGTCCAAAGCCAATCTCTGCACCTGAAGCCTCTCTTACAGCTACTGCTCGGTTCATTGCACCCTGTCTTGTTTCCTCATCAGAAAAAGGTTGCTCACTCACATTCGAAGCGACATCTAGCCCTTCAATCGTAAACTGCTGCATCAAAACACGTTGTACGACCGTTTCAACTGCTAATAACTTTGCTTTATTTTTACTACCCACTGCAATATTCATTGAAATTCCTCCCACGTAAAAAAAATGAGCAAGGCTAAAAATCAGCCCTGCTTCATCTTCATCTTTTAAAAATTAGCCGTTATTTTTAATTGTTTCTAAAGTTGAACGATCCGCATTACGTACTAAATTAACGATTAATTCTTTCGCAGCATCGATATCATCTGTATGAATAATTGAAGCATGTGTATGGATATAACGTGAACAAATGCCGATAACTGATGAAGGTACGCCGTCATTTGAAATATGCACATTCCCAGCATCTGTTCCACCTGGTGAAACAAAGTATTGATATGGAATATTATTTGACTCAGCTGTATCTAAAATATATTCACGCATTCCTTTATGTGTAACCATTGTACGGTCAAAAATACGTAGTAAAGCACCTTTACCTAATTGACCAAATTGATTTTTATCACCTGTTACATCATTTGCAGGGCTTGCATCTAATGCAAAGAAAAGATCTGGTTTAATCATATTTGCAGAAACTTTTGCACCACGTAAACCAACTTCCTCCATTACATTTGCTCCTGAATACAATGTGTTCGGTAATTTTTCATCTTTTAATTCTTTTAATAATTCAATTGCTAAGCCACAGCCGTAACGGTTATCCCAAGCTTTTGCCATGATTTTTTTTGGATTCGCCATTTGTGTGAATTGGCTAACAGGTAGAATAGATTGGCCTGGTTTAATCCCCATAGACAATACATCTGCTCGGTCATCTGCACCGACGTCAATTAGCATGTTTTTAATTTCTGTTGGTTTTTTCGCCATTTCTGGTGTTAATAAATGTGGGGGTACTGAACTGATAACACCTGGTACGATTCCATTATCCCCATAAATATCGACACGTTGTGCTAGCATCACTTGGTTTGACCAGCCACCTAATGGTTGGAAGCGAAGTAAGCCATTATCTGTGATTTGAGTTACCATAAATGCGACTTCATCCATATGTCCTGCTACGAGAATACGTGGGCCGTTTTCGTCACCTTTTTTCAAGCCAAAAATGCCACCTAAATTATCTTGTACAATTTCATCTGAATACTTTGTTAATTCCTGACGCATGAAAGCACGTACGGCACCTTCATTCCCCGGAGCACCTGGTAATTCAGTTAAAGTCTTAAACATTTGCAATGTATCTTGATTCATTTACTAACTCCCCCTATATAACTAAACGTTAGTTCTATTTTAGTCTTAACAGTCCAAAAAAACCACTAAAACTTCGAATTTCGTAATAAATTGCATTTGCTTTCAATTTCCCGATTGTTGCTGTTTATGTTACACTATTTACGAATTAGAAATTAATGAGGGGGTATTCATTTTATGAAAGCACGTGACTTTTTAATTGGAGTTGTAACTGGTGTAGCAGCCGCATATGTATTCAAAGAAGCTACGACACGAGTTAATCCTAATCGTAATCCCAATGCTATCTTAGAAGAAATTAAACAAGAATTTAAAAAGCAGGGGCCTATTGATGGGTCTTGGATTTTCATGCAACCCGAAACATTCTATAAAGAAAATATCTCAATCCCTGTTTACAAAGGTGGCATTTCACGTGTTGAAAATGGTGAAAGTGTAAACTTTGAATTCGCAGCTGATAGTAAGAGTGGCGCGATTGTTGATTTAGTACGCGTATCTTAAAACTTGATAGAATCGAGCTCTTCATGAGTTCGGTTCTTTTTTTTATGAAAAATCCAGCAAAACCAGGTTTCTCACTTCGGTTTTGCTGGATTTTAT
>JAGHSJ010000001.1 GCA_018065935.1 Candidatus Kurthia equi | reverse complement strand
TCTTAATATATCGATTTTATGAACATTATTTCAAAATAAATATTTTTTTATTTGAAGGAGAGGTTAAAATGAGCAATAGAAAAACCGAACTTCACAGAGGACTTGAGTCTAGACATATAACATTAATGTCACTTGGGGCTGCAATTGGAGTAGGATTATTCCTTGGTTCGGCAGGCGCTATTAAAATAGCTGGCCCGGCCGTATTACTAACTTACGCACTTGGTGGCTTAGTTATATTCTTCGTTATGCGCGCTTTAGGAGAACTTGCTGTTGAAAATCCTGTAGCAGGATCGTTCAGTCGCTATGCACAGGATTATATTAGTCCACTTACAGGCTTTATTACAGGATGGAACTACTGGTTTTTATGGATTGTCACCTGTATGGCAGAAATAACAGCTGTTGGCGTATATATGACTTTTTGGTTCCCTGACTCGCCAAAATGGATTTGGGCATTAGCTGCATTAATATTAATGACTTTTATCAATTTAATTGCTGCCAAAGTATTTGGCGAATTTGAATTTTGGTTTGCATTAATTAAAATCGTAGCCATTATTGCCATGATTCTTATTGGATTAGGCATTATTCTTTTTGGTATCGGCAATGATGGTATTGCCATGGGGTTCTCAAATCTGTGGACGAATGACGGATTTATGCCGAATGGAATTTCTGGTGTAATTGGTGCATTCCCTATTGTGATGTTTGCTTACTTAGGTGTTGAAATGATTGGGGTTACTGCAGGTGAAGCAAATAATCCGAAAAAGACTTTACCAAAAGCAATCAACACCGTTCTTCTTCGTGTATTGGTATTCTACATAGGGGCTCTTACTGTCATCTTAGCGATTTACCCATGGGATCAAATGAATGGCGAACAAAGTCCTTTTGTTTTGATGTTTGATAATGTAGGTATTCGTTATGCCGCTGGTATTATCAACTTTGTCGTATTAACAGCTGCCTTATCTAGCTGTAATAGTGGCATTTTCAGTACAGGCCGTATGCTATTCAATTTAGCCGCTCAAAAACAGGCACCAAAAATTTTCTATGTTGTAGGTAAACGTGGCGTTCCTACCATTGCTATCCTTTTCTCAGCTGCAGTTCTATTAATTGGTGTTGTTTTAAATTACTTCCTAGAAGGCTCAGAAGTATTTATTTATATTACGAGTGTTGCTACATTTGGAGCGATTTGGACTTGGATTGTTATTTTAATTTCACAGATTAAATTCCGTAAGTCCTTAAATACCCAACAAATTAAAGAACTAACTTTTAGAAATATATTTTATCCCTTCGGTTCCTATTTTGCGATTGCTTTTTTATTATTCGTAACCATCTTAATGTACTTTAACGAAGGTACGCGCGTCGCTTTAATTGTCGGACCTATTTGGATAGTTTTACTCATAGTTGCCTACTTTATTCGAAAAAGTAAACAGGCACAGTAACTTATATTATATGAACTAGCACATCAACTAAATGCTAGTTCCATAAAAAGAAACCTTGCATTATTATATGCAAGGTTTCTTTTATCTTCTTTTTAAGCTTTTGGTTCATCTTTATTTTTCAAATTCACCTGTTCCTTATTAAAATCCTCTGTTTCTTTGAAACGTTCATTTAGCGGGTCTGCTTCAGCAAAATCCTCTGTTTTTTCAGCCTGCTCATCAACAAATTGATCAAGTGCCTTTGTATCCTCTTCTTGTGCCAGTTCTTCAAATGAAGTCGGCTCTGCTTCTTCTGGACCTTCAAATCCTTCACCGATTACTTCTGGTGATAGTTCCTCTGGTTCCTCCATATCTGGATGGAAACTTGTTGGCTCTGGTTCAAATGCATTTACTTCCTCTTCTTGTGCCAGTTCTTCAAATGAAGTCGGCTCTTCTTCTACTGGACCTTCAAATCCTTCGCCCAAGATTTCTGTTGTTGGCTCTTCATATATTTCCGCCTGGGCTTCAGCAGTTAATTCAGCTGCTACATTCTCTTCAAAATTCGTAGCTACAGTTTGATCTTCATCTGTAAAATCTGTTGTCATTTCATCTTTTGCTGCTGTCTCATTAAATGCTGTGTCCGTTGGTTCAATTTTATCAAATGTTTCTGCTTGAACTTCTTCTATATCATCTAATGTTCCAGCATGCGAAAATTCGTTATTTACGTTTTGAAATTCATTTGACGCATGTTCATCTAAAACAGTCGTCTGTTGTTCCTCTGTCAAATCATCTAAACTTTGTGGATGCATTAATTGTTCATTTGCTTGATTTATTTTCAATAAATCCTCATCTTTCGTTTCTTGTTGTACTTTTTCTTTTGTTTGCGTAATAGGGTTACGTCCATCCATCGTTGGTTTATTTCCACTTGTAATATCTTCAAATTCTGAAGTGTAAGGATTATTGATTTTATTCCGACGAAATATTCCCTTGTATAATGCTGTTCCTAATAATAAAAATAATAATAATGCAATGATAATTGATACACCATTCATGCTAGCACGCCCCTTTAATTTTTTGATGAAATTCGCTTAACTTTCTTCGTAAATTCACATGCAGAAATAATGAAGAAGCCTGTACATTTGAAATTTCTGCCTTTATTCCTTATAAATCTTTACCCTATTTCCTAAGAAACATACAGAAAATTTCTTTCAATTAAAAAAAGAACGTTCAAAATCTGTTTCCATTCAAAATCTGCGGATTAAATCCAGATTTCTTCAAGAAATTCATTTAAACATTCTTCTTATAAATCTATTTTTATATGTGCTAAATAGCGCCATCTGATTAAATAAAAATACAATAATTGCACACAGGTAATTACAGTCATCACAATGAAAATTTCCTTCATTATAGATAAATCTGCGATTCCTCGCCAAAATACTTGTAGCGATAGAAAGGCAAAGCTACTATTTAACATTGCTACACCCCATGGGAAGAAAAATTGAGGAATGAGTTGTCGGTTGACTAATTTTCGCATTTCCTTCGTCGTCACACCCATACGATATAAAGTTTCATACTGTTTCTTCTCTTCCTCCAAATTCGTATATAATTTGAAGTAAATAAAGCTCCCAGCAGCTAAGAAGAATACTGAAGATACAAGTAAACCTACGAACAGTAATAACGCGAATGTTGAACGAATAAACGAATAATTCAAGCCCGTATTCTCAAAATAAAAGGGTAAATTATTCTCTGTTCCTGTGGAATATGCCGTATTGACCATGTACTCAATATTCGCACCTATATCCTTCGTATCCTGCCATTTAGGGACATTAAATATATAAATATGACGTGATGAAGAGACGCCATCCAACCCTTTCATAGGCGCATATACATGCTGAAAATCAACATCATTTACAATAATTTGATTGGTTCCTAATTCATCTGCTGCAAAAATAATTTTTGGATAGGCTGATTCTACATGAATTTTAACATTCGATTCTTCTAGCGTCGTATACGTATTTTCTTTTGATAAATTTCGTAAAGACTCTTCAGAATAGGCTAAAAACATGGCCTCGCCTCGGTCCAATGAAATTAAAGGATACCCTAGAGATACCGCTAAATTATTTAATTCTGTTTGACTAATGATACGCACTGGTGCTTGGGTCGTAGATGATGTTTGACGTTTTACTACAACTCGATCCAATCGATAACTAAGGCCTTCATCCTTTAATTCCCTTTGTAGCTGCTCAATATGTTGTTTCTCAAACGGGTTTTGCGCCGTACTGGTATAGACCAAACTTAACGGATTCAATTGATGATAATTATGAGAGAAACTCGACATTGAACTCAATGTGCCAATCGCTAAAAAGGCTAATGTGGATACCATAGACGAAATAAAAAACATTTTCGAATTTTCTTTAAGCATGGAGGCTACTTCAGAAACAGAAAGCAATCGATATTTATGCCAATAAAAGCGCTTATTTTTCTTAATTAATTTAAATAGAATTTGTATCGTATCAGTGAAAAATAAATACGTTCCTAATGTCACGAGTGGTGGTAATAATCCCGCTAGCGTAATAAGGTTGGTTTTAGAGGCGGTAGCAGCAGCAATATAACTAACGATTAGTAGCACTAAACCTACAATCCCTCTTACCCAAGAGAATTTTATATCTTGTTGTGTTTTTTGATACCCTTTAATTAATTTTAAAATACTATCGTCTTTAATCGTGAAAATACTGACATAAGAGATGACAATAAATAGTGTTGTAAAGGTCCCAATTGTTAAAGCAAATGGCTTCCAAGAAAAATACAACGAGAGCGTTTTAATTTCTAACAGTTCTCGCACAACCATGAAGAAAAATTTAGAAAAGACAAAGCCAAATAAAATACCTAATACGATAGATGTCATACCGATAATTAGAATTTCTAATAATACAAGACTACTTAGTTGTTTCTTTTCCATTCCTAATTGCATAAGAATGCCAAATTCCTTAGAACGTGCTTGCAAAAAGGCACGCATGGAATAGAACAAGAAAAATAACATAAAGAGAACAAGTATTACTTCTGCTACGAACATTCCATTAAAAGCGATTTCTGTTACAAATTCGTTTTCTACTCGTGGATGATACATAAGCATAGAGTAAATGAAAAATACCATAACAGAACAAACACTTGCCATAAAGAAGGCCGCATATACCCTACGATTGCGGATAACATTACGGAAGGCGAACTGACGTAAAGTCACCGACATTACCTCCTAATAAACTCAAGACATTTAAAATTCCTTGGAAAAATGTTTGTCGTTTATCATCACGATAAATTTCATTGAAATATTCGCCGTCTTTAATAAATAACACACGGTCACAGTAGCTTGCTGCAATAGGGTCATGCGTTACCATAACGATTGTAGTTTGTTCATGTTGATTGATATGACCTAATAGCTCTAAAACATCCTTTGTCGATTTAGAGTCTAAATTTCCCGTTGGCTCATCAGCTAGCACAAGTGTCGGGCGATGAATTAATGCCCGTCCTATTGCTGTTTTTTGCGCTTGTCCACCTGAAATTTCATTTGGCCGCTTATGAAGAATGTTCGTTATCCCCAGTTCCTTTGCAATTTGTTGGACCCTCTTTTCCATTTCATCCACTTTTACCGCATCTAATGTTAATGGCATCACCATATTCTCTTCCACATTGAGCATTTGTAACAGATTGAAATCTTGAAAAATAAAGCCTAATTCTTTTCTTCTAAAACGAGCAAGTTCCGTTTTATTTAAGCCATGCGGATTTGTTCCATTCAACATAATTTCTCCAGACGTTGGACGATCAATTGTGGAAATGACATTTAGTAAAGTCGTCTTGCCACTTCCAGAAGGTCCCATAATGGCTACGAATTCCCCCTTCTCAACTTCAAAGCTAAATTGATTCAATGCACGATGCGTAACCTTGCCTTCATATACCTTTGTCACATCTTCAATTTTCAATAAAGCCATTTGTCATCCCTCATTTTTAAGAATATTTAAAACGTACAGTTATTGTTGTTCCAACGCCTACAGTTGATTCAATGATTAATTGATGTCCTAACTTACCACAAATTTGTTTTGCTAAATATAATCCCATTCCCGTTGATTCTCTAGATTGGCGACCATTTTCTCCCGTAAAGAAGGGCTTTGTCACACGCTTTAAATCATTCGGTGGAATTCCTATTCCTTCATCACGAATGACCATCGATATGCCTTCCTCTTGTCTTTCTACGGTTATATATACTTTTTTACCATCTTGCTTTGTATATTTCACTGCATTTGTTAAAAACTGTCCAATAATAAATTTCATCCATTTCGCATCCGTTGGGACTTCAATGTCTTCATCTATACTAATACTCGGAAATACATGGTTTGAAATAAATAGACGCTTATGTTGATTGACGACCTCCGTAATGATTTGTTTCAATGAGGTCTGCTCAATTTTCATATCCTCTTCAAAAGTGTCTAAACGCGCGTTCATGAGAACCATCTCTAGACCATGTTTCAGACGTTCAATTTCCTCTTGTGTACTTTTTTTATCCAGTGGTCCATCTTCTTGTAACATCATTTCTATTACTGAAATAGGTGTTTTCATTTGATGTACCCACTGATTCATAAACTGTAAGTGCCGGTTTTGCTGTGCGTACAGTTCTTGCGCCTCAAGCTGATACAAACGATATAATTCTTGCATATATATTTCTGCTTGTTGGTTTTCAGGTGTCTTTGCATTTTTTTGTAACGCTTCATCCATCACACTTGGCAAATGAATAATTTTTTTATAGTAGGACTGGCGCATGATATAACGCATGCATAAAAAGGTTAGTGTAAAAACAATCGTAATTACGACCGAATAAATAGCCGTATTCGTATTACGAAAGCCATCTAACCAAAAAAGTAATAGTAAAAAGCCAACTAAAATAATTTCAAAAATGAGAAAGGAAACGTGGTCGCGTATAAATAGTTTTAAAGCGCCCAATGTTTACGCCTCCTCCGCACTAAGTATGAAGCGATAACCCGCTCCTCGTACCGTTTCAATAGTGGATTTAATATGATAATCTGCTAATTTTTTTCGCACACGTGTCATATTCACATTTAATGTGTTTTCATCAACGAAAGCCTGATCGTCCCAAAGTTCTTCTAATAATTTTTCTCTGGAAACTACTTTAGGTGCTTCTCCCATTAATAATTCTAAAATGACACATTCTTTTTTCTGTAGTGGAATTTCTTCATTTTTCACATGTAATTCCATACGCTCTAAAAATAATTCGAGCTGACCTTGCTTAACCGTTCTCTCCTCTTGTTTAGAAGCATACTCGCCATAGGATCTTCTTAAATGACTTTTGATTTTTGCTAAAACAATTTCATAATGGAATGGCTTCGCAATAAAATCATCGCCACCATTTTCTAAAGCAAAAATTTGATCCATTTCTCCCGAACGAGCAGAAATATAAATAATTGGTACCGTCGTGAATTGTCTTAATTGACGGCACCAATAATACCCATCATACGAAGGGAGATTTATATCTAGTAATACAAGATGAGGGGAGAAGGTTTTAAATTGCTCAATAATTTGATCAAATGCTTCCACTGTTTGCACTTCATAATGATATTTTCTTAAAGTGTCTGCAAGCATTGTAGCAATCTTCAAATCATCTTCTACAATTAAAATACGATGTTTATCCATCCTTTTCCCTCCTCTATTTAATTAATACATCAGTTGTACAAATTCTTCTTCTGTGACACCACCGAAATATTTTGCAATATCGATTGTTTGTAGGGCTTCATGAATAGCTGATGCGTCATAACGAATTCCTTTGAGTACGGCTTCCACGTCCACCATATCACCAACACCAAAGAAATCTCCAAAGATATGAATATCTTCAATCATTCCTTTTCGTACTTCAATGCGAAGATCAATAAAGCCTGATGCAAATTTTTTCGTACGTTGCATATTGAATTTAGGCGACTTGCCATAGTTCCATTCCCATTTTTGATAGCGTTCTTCTGAAATTTTATGAATGGCTGCCCAATCTTCTTCAGTTAAATCATAGTATTTAATATTTTCTTCTCCATCAAAAATTGAATGTAAAATCGCTAGACGGAAATCTTCTACTGTAATGGTTTTGTCCTCTAATAACTCAATAATATTTGTTACGCGAGAACGTACGGATTTAATTCCCTTCGACTCCATTTTCTCTTTCTTCGGACGAAGTGCATTCACAACTTCATTGATATCAGCATCGAACATAATTGTTCCATGGCTAAACATACGTCCATTTGTTGAAAACATCGCATTACCTGAGAATTTCTTCCCTTCAGCTAAAATATCATTTCGTCCTGAAAGTTCTGCATGTACGCCCATTTTATTTAACGCATCCACTACTGGTTGCGTAAATTTCTTAAAGTTTTGGAAGTTGTCTCCTTCATCTTTTGTTAAGAAGCTAAAGTTTAAGTTACCTAAATCATGGTACACAGCTCCTCCACCCGAAAGGCGACGAACAACTATAATATTATTTTTTTCCACATAATCAGTATTGATTTCTTCTACTGTGTTTTGATTACGACCAATAATAATGGAAGGCTGATTTATGTAAAATAATAGTAATCCTTCTTCTACATTTAAATTATTTAGTGCATATTCTTCGATTGCTAAATTAATACGAGGGTCTGTAATCCCTTTATTATCAATGAATAACATGAATAGTCCATCTCCTTTAGTATGTGGTTCATTCTTATTTTACTTTATTTTTCAACTTTTGTATTGACTTTCCATTCTGTATTATAATAC
>JAGHSJ010000337.1 GCA_018065935.1 Candidatus Kurthia equi | reverse complement strand
TCTGTTGTAAACTGATTCATAAGGAAGACCTCTTTTCTAGGATTGGTTGTGGTGACTTAATTCTACCAAGAAAAGGTCTTCCTTTTTCTATGTTTTCAGTTATTTACACAAAATATTTTATACTCTCCCATAGATGTTTTAACACTAAAATATTCACAAAAAAGAATAATACCTCTTTTCTTTTTTGTGAAGAACTGAAAAGCTTTGAATCGTTCCAGACGTGTATGACTGAAATTTTTTAGTTCACTAGAAAACTTTACACGCTACTTTTCTTAACATAACTGCTCAATCTAGAGATCTAAGTTATCGTGATTTTCATCAAGCATCGGAAAGATCTACCGGTTGTATGAATGATCCAGTTGTATGAATGATGTAGAAGTAAATCCAATTAAATCGACTAGACATACACATGCTAACTGACAATTTACAGCTATACATTCAGATATAATTGAAGCTTACTTTTTCTGAATTCAGAACTCAAATTAAAAGGAAGGAGTCATATTATGGACATATGGCTCCTTCCTACTTATATTGTTATACCATTTAAACTTGTAAGTAAATGCAATCCACTAAATTATAAACGGAAAAACTTCTCCGTATTTTTTTGAACCGTTTCAAAGAAATGATGTTCTTCGACTTGCATTAATGCTGCAATTTCACGGCCAATATGTGGTAAATACATAGGTTCATTTATACGTGATTTAGGCTTTGGTTTTAAGTTTTTAGGTAGTAAATACGGCGCATCTGTTTCAATCATTAGGCGATTTAGAGGCATATAGGCTAAAGCCTCACGTAAATCCATCCCTCGCTTCATATCACATACCCAGCCAGTAACACCAATATAAAAACCTGCATCTAGATAAGCTTTTAGCTGTTCCTTATCACCTGTAAAGCAATGGACAACAGACTTTTCAATCAAACGCTCATGCTGCTTCATCACTTGTAAAAATTCTTTATGTGCTGCACGCTCATGTAAAAAAATTGGCAAATCAATTTCTTCCGCTATTTGTAGTTGGGCTTCAAACGCATAATATTGGTCAGCAGGTTCTGAATAATTACGATCAAAATCTAGGCCACATTCGCCGATAGCAATCACTTCTGGTTGTGCCAATAATTGTTTTAAATCTTTCGTCGATTGTTCTGTATAGGACTTTGCATCATGCGGATGCACGCCTGCTGTAGAATACAGGATGCCGGGATGACGTTTCGCCATTTCTAATGAACGCTTGCTCCCTCCTACACTTGATCCTGTTAAAATCATTTTTTGAATAGCTGCTTCCTTTGCTCTTTGTAAAACCGCTAATTCCTTTCCTTGAAATTGTTCTTCTGTTAAATTAACGCCGATGTCTATCATTCATTTTCAGTCCTTTTATATTCGATACTCTCTACTTTAGCATAAATCTATGAGCAATTTCAGCTATCTTAACTAGCCATATTCTATAAAAAAAAGAAAATACTTTTCAGAAAAATTTTTATTCTTTTTTTCTAGCAAATGGAAGGACATATGCTAAAACTTTTCAAAAAAAAAACACATAATCAAATTTTTATCCTTTTTTTGTAATCAATTTAATTTTATGGTTTATAA
>JAGHSJ010000100.1 GCA_018065935.1 Candidatus Kurthia equi | reverse complement strand
ATACATTTATATAATAATGCTATCAAACAAATGAGGTGATTCGATGAAGATGGGTATTATTGGTGCGACAGGCTATGGAGGATTAGAACTTATTCGGCTTTTAAGCAGTCATGGACAAGTAAGCGATATACAATTATTCACTTCATCAGAAGAGGGCGTGTTATTGTCATCAAAATATCCACATCTTACAAAGCTATATGATCAACCTCTTGAGGCGATTACAAAAGAGGCGATAGCAGCATTAGATGTTGTCTTTTTCGGAACACCATCAGGCGTATCAGGTCAATTAATACCGCGGATTTATAATGAAAAAACCAAGTTCATCGATTTGTCTGGTGACCTTCGTTTAAAAAGCCAGCAAGCCTATGAACAATGGTACAAAAAAACAGCTGCACCACAGGAATTAATTAATAAAAGTGTTTATGGCTTATGTGGTTGGAATGATGTAGCTATTGAAAAGGCGCAGGTCATTGCGAATCCGGGCTGTTATCCAACGGCGACATTATTATCATTATTACCATTATTAGCGAGTGAATTAGTCGAACATAAAGGTATTATTGTTGATGCGAAAAGTGGCGTTTCTGGTTCGGGAAATAAGCCTACACAAATGACACATTTTACGGAAACAACGGAAGCGACGACTATTTATAAGATGAATGCACATCAACATATACCTGAGATAGAGCAAGCGATAAAAGCCTATACAGGGCATGTCGAGCCAATTACCTTTTCAACACATCTTGTGCCGATGATTCGTGGAATTATTACGACAAGCTATGTACAGGTAAAAGAGAATATCAAGTTGGAACAATTACAGCAATGTTTTCAAGAAGCGTATGCGAGTGATCCTTTTATTCGATTTATCGAAAATGCCGATAAATTTAGCACGAATCAAGTAAGAGGTACAAATTTCTGCGATATCACGATTAACTTAGATGAGCGCACAAATCGTTTAACAGTTGTAGCCGTTATCGATAATTTAGTGAAGGGCGCTGCAGGACAGGCCATTCAAAACATGAATAAAATGATGGGATTCGAGGAACAAGAGGGGCTTAAACAAGTACCGATGTTCATTTAAACAAGGGAGATGAAAGAAATGACACAGGTCGTTGAAAAGTTAAAAAGATTAGCAAGTGAAAGTATTGTCGCACCAAAGGGGTTTAGTGCAGCGGGTATTCATTGTGGATTGAAGCATAAGAAAAAAGATTTAGGAATTATTGTCAGTGAAGTACCAGCTACAGTCGCAGGTGTGTTTACAACGAATGCCATTAAAGCCGCACCACTTGTGTTAACAAAAGAAACGGTCTATACCAATGAGAAAATGCAGGCTATCATCATTAATTCAGGTAATGCAAATGCGTGTACGGGTAAACAAGGGATTGAAGATGCGAAAAAAATGCAGCAACTAACGGCTGATAAATTAGGCATTACACCTAATTTAGTCGGTGTTTCATCAACAGGGGTGATTGGTGAAAAACTGAAAATGGATAAAGTAGAGGCGGGTATTGCAGCCATTGAAGCAGGAAATAAATTAGAAAATGCCATTGATTTTGCACAAGCAATTTTAACGACAGATACAGTCATGAAAAATACAGCGTATAGCATAGAAATCGACGGAAAAGAAGTGGTTGTGGCTGGTGTAGCAAAAGGTTCAGGTATGATTGAGCCTAATATGGCAACAATGCTGAGCTTCATTACGACGGATGCAGCTATTGAGCAAAAAGAGTTACAAGCCCTTCTTAAAGCTACAACGGATATTACATTTAATGCGATTACCGTCGATGGCGATACATCAACGAATGATACCGTTTTAGTATTAGCAAATGGGTTAGCGCAAAATAATCCGTTAACACCTGCCCATCCGCAGTGGGGTGAATTCGTGAAAGTATTCCACCTAGTATCACAGGACTTAGCGAAAATGATTGCCAAAGATGGTGAAGGCGCGACGAAGCTCATTGAAGTGACTGTAGATGGTGGCGTAACAGATGAAGAGGCACGTAAAATTGCCAAAACAATTGTCGGCTCACCACTCGTAAAAACAGCTGTATTTGGCTGTGATGCTAACTGGGGACGTGTCATTTGTGCCATCGGATATAGTGGCTGCACAATTGATCCAACGAATATCTTCATTAAAATTGGGGAAACAGCCGTCGTAGAAAATGGCGAGCCAATTGATTTTTCTGAAGAGCAATTAACAAATTACTTAAAAAATCATGAAGTGAAAATATATGCCAATCTTCATCAAGGTGAAGGTTCAGGTAAAGCATGGGGATGTGACTTAACATATGACTACGTTCAAATCAACGCAACCTACAGATCATAAGAAGAAGGTAGTAATTAAATTAGGTGGAAGCATGTTAGCGGGATTAAATGAGGTGTTTTTTCGGCAACTTAAAAAAATCCGCAAAACGAGCGAAGTCATTATCATTCATGGTGGTGGGCCAGCAATTAATGAAGCACTAAAAAAAGCTGCTGTTCAATCAACCATTATCGAAGGTATACGTGTTACGGATGAGGCAGCTATTTCCATCGTTGCACAGACGTTAATCGGACAAGTCAATCCGATGCTTGTAGGCCAACTAAATCAAAGTGGCATACAGGCAATTGGACTAAATGGACAAGATGGACAACTTTTAGCCTGTGATTATTTGAATCAACCGCTCTATCATTTTGTCGGAGAAATTCAACAAGTACATGTGAAACTGCTAGAAGATTTACTAGCGATGGACTTCTTGCCAGTGGTTGCTTGTATTGGAGCAGATAGTGAAGGGCAGTTACTGAATATCAACGGCGATACAGTGGCAAGTGCTATCGCATTGGCATTTGAAGCAGATGAACTACTTTTCGTGACAGATGTGGATGGGGTGAAAATTGAAGGTCAAGCCATTGACCAAACATCAAAACCGCAAATTGATGAATGGATCGAGGCGGGACATATCTACGGTGGGATGATACCGAAAGTAGAGGCAGCGACAAACTGTGTACTTGCTGGTGTACCAGCAGTGAAAATTGTAGGGGCAAATTTACAAGGGACAACAATTATAGGAGAGAAGGTATTGCAATGACCGCATTATTTCAAAATTATAATAGAAGACCTATTCATTTAGTCAAAGGACAAGGTAGCTATGTGTGGGATGAGCAAGAGAAAAAATACTTAGACTTTACAAGTGGTATCGCCGTATTAGCGTTGGGTCATTGTTCACCTATTCTAGTCCAAGCAATGAAAGAGCAAAGTGAAAAACTATGGCATACATCGAATCTCTTTACGAATACAGAGCAAGAAAAATTAGCCGCTAGCTTAGTGAAAGATACGCATCTTGCACATGGTTTCTTCTGTAATTCGGGAACAGAAGCCAATGAAGCGGCGATTAAATTGGCACGCAAGCATACGAAAAAACATAAAATGATTACGTTTATCAATTCATTTCACGGGCGTACATTTGGTGCGATGAGTGCAACAGGTCAGGAAAAGGTACATAGCGGCTTTGGGCCAATTGTCGAAACCTTTGAATATCTGCCATTTAATGATGTGAAAGCACTGCAAGCAGCTGCCGATGAAGACACAGCAGCCATTATGCTCGAGGTGGTACAAGGTGAGGGTGGCGTTAATCCAGTGACACCTGAATTTGCCCAAGCCATTCAAACGATTTGTGATGAAAAAGGGATTTTACTGATTGTCGATGAAGTACAGACAGGAATCGCGCGTACAGGTACACGTTTTGCATTTGAGCAAACCGCTCTTAAACCAAATATCGTGACTTTAGCTAAAGGCCTTGGTGGCGGTTTCCCAATCGGCGCGATGCTTGGTACGGCTGATTTATTTGATTCCTTTAGTGCAGGAACACATGGCTCGACATTTGGAGGAAATCAAATGGCAGTTGCCATTGCCCAAACAGTAATTGATACCACGTTTAATGAAACATTTTTGGAAAATGTCCAAGCTTCTGCAAGTTACTTGAAGGAGCAACTAGCTTTACATATTCCACAAGCAGAAATACGTGGCATGGGATTATTAGTCGGATTGGGGCTAAAGCAACCAATACCACAAGTTGTTGAAGCCTGTGAACAAGCAGGTATGCTCGTAGTCGGTGCTGGTACTTCTACACTCCGTCTATTGCCACCTTTAAATGTGTCAAAAGAAGAAATTGATGAAGCAGTCGCAATTTTAAAAGAAATATTAGTGGAAAAACAAGTCGTTACAGAATGAAGAGCGTGAATTAATGTGTTCAGCGAATCACCATTCACCTCGTGCTATTTCTCCTAACATCAGAGTTATATAAGTGAGGCGGAACAGGGACCAAATCACTTATAGGAACTCGCGAAATTTGACGATCATGCCAGCCAATTTTCAAATTGGTTGGCTTTTTTTTTATTGGCTTTTAATTCCTTCAAGAAATAATGCGATAAGACAGAAAAATGCATGTATTTAAATTTCAAGTATATATCTTGAAGTACATTTATCTTTTATCTGGATTTCGAGCGATGTAAAAGAGAAAATCATTTCGATTAAACAGCGAATAATGAATGATTATAGTATACTATGGATAATCAGTTATTCTGCCACAAATCATGCACCATAAATCGGTCATGTCATCTCAAAAATCAACGGGCTCAAATAAAAGAAATAGAATGGATATTACAGAAATTTGAATGAAAATTAATACATCGTCGGGAGTGAGTTATACATGAAACTATTTATCTTGAATGTATGTTTTTTTGTCGGATTATTGCTATTATTTGCTATCATTCAGTTTGATATTCAACGTTTGAATGCTGGTTTTATTGTCTACATGGTCATTTGGATTACCTCGATGATCTTATTAGATGCTAAGCAAAGAAATGAACGCACAACGAAGCGAGAATGAATAGAGGAACTTTTAGGTAAGAAAGAACGTACTAATACATAGAAGAAAATGCAACGGATTTCAAGGAGGAGTAAGTGGTGAAAAAAATAAAAGTACGTGAAGGAAAGATTCATTCAATTACCTTACAAAAGGATTATATATTACTAAAAACAAAAGATACACTCTACCATTTACCTTTAACAACAGAAATTATTCATAGCGCTACAGGACAAGCTTTGACCTTGAAAGATGTAACAAGTGAACTCTATTTTCAAAATTACTTTTATAACGGACAACATGTTTTAGTCGTTAATGAACAAGATGCTTTTTTTGGTGTGATGTGTGGCGAATACCATGCGGAGAAATCAATGATTGATGATCAACTCATGATGCGACACAATGAAACTACACGTCGATATGGTGCCAAGTTAGCAGATAAATCAAAAGTAATCGCATTTTGTAAAATACTAACACGTAGTATTCCTCCACAGGGCACACCTATAGCATTATTTGTTTTTAGTTAATAAG
>JAGHSJ010000210.1 GCA_018065935.1 Candidatus Kurthia equi | reverse complement strand
CATAATACATTCCATATTGCATTTTTTAAATCTTGATCAATTTCTTTTATTTGTAGTATATGTTTTGGTTTAGTATATCCAAATCTTTCTGAAAACTGCATGATTTTTAATTATTTTTTTTCAAATATATGATAATCAACATCTGTATTACTTAGAAACAATCTAAACAACAAGCTTTTAACTGCAAATTTCACGTTTTTTGAACCCGTTTTTAAAAGAAAAATTCGACAAATACCCATTTTATGCGCCTTTTGGGAAAAAAATCAAAAGATCATCATTTTTGACAGAGGTTGAACTCCGGCCCGCTCAGAAGCTAAAACCCACGTTGAAAGGGTCAAAAATTTTGAGATATATGATTAATCGCCTGAAACCCCGATAAACAGAGGCTTTGTTCACTTTCCGATATTTAAAAACTTCCGAATTTCTTGAAAATCGAGCAAAATCCGAAGTTCGAGAAAACTCAAAAAACACCCGAAACACCGATAAACAGAGGGTTTTAAGCTTATTTTCTTACTACATATTTATTGTTCTGTCAGTATTCTTGCGTCCATTCTTCACCATCTTTGAATATGAACATTCATTACATGACAGCAATTCGACGAATGAAGCAATTCACTGAACATGAATTGGAATTCTCATTTGAATTCTTTACGAAACAGGGTGAAAAAAAAGTAATTCGTCGTGCCGCATTAAACAAAGGATATCGTAACGATCAATCCAAACGTGCGAAGTTCTTGATTGCATATAAGGATTTAGATACCAATGAAAACAGACAATTCCACAGATCATTATTAATGAAGTTCCAAGATGTAAACGTTTACTTATGAGCATTAATACCATTACACACGACGAAGCATTGTTAATGTACAATGACATGGGTGCAGTTAGTTTCTCAACAATGGCCAATCCACGTGGTGAAACCAATAAAGAGATTCGTACCAAAGATTCTTTAGAATGGACCAACTCAATTCTTCAATTGGGTGATTTCTACATTTACCAATA
Organism: Candidatus Kurthia equi; assembly: GCA_018065935.1. Classification (GTDB taxonomy): domain Bacteria; phylum Bacillota; class Bacilli; order Bacillales_A; family Planococcaceae; genus Kurthia; species Kurthia equi. Next base: position 8,051 of record JAGHSJ010000210.1, on the reverse strand, counting down.
TGGGGACAACAATAATCTTCCTACTGTTATTCGTGATGTCGTTCAAAAGAACTATATCGCACCAGGTTTACTTTCCAAAAAGAAAAATTTGCTATGGGGACAAGGTCCACGCCTTTATCGTGAAGAATTCGATGGAAACGAATTAGTACGTCTATGGGAAAAGAATAAAGAAATTGAAAATTGGTTGGATTTCATTGATGCTGAAGTAAACATCAATAAGCTGGCAAAGGATTACAATTACATGGAAGCCTGTGTATCGAAGTATGAATTAAACAAAGGAAGTATTATTTCCAAAGGATTGATCACCGCTATCGAACATATTCCAATAGATAAAGCACGCATGGCCGTGCCAATTCGTAAGTTCATGAACAATGAACGTACACCAACGAATTGTGTGATTAGTGAAACATTTGCCAATAATTATTCCTTAGATACAACAAGTAAAGTATACGATCTATACGACCGCAGAAATCCATTCAAAGCAAAGAATTCAATTGTCTATAGCAACGAATATTCATTCGGCATTGATGTATACACTGTGCCTGATATTTTTGGATCATTAGAATGGTTAAAGACTTCAACCGCTACTCCATTGATCTTACAGGCGTTCACGTCCAATTCCATCAACTTAAAGTTTCACGTTCAATCGCCACAATTGTATTGGGATAACGTCGAACAAAAATTGAAAGATGCATGTGAAGCAAACAATACAGAATACCGCGATTCCATGCTCACAAACTACCGCAAGAAGTTATTTGAGCAAATCACAACCGTTCTTTCTGGTGCAGATAATTCGGGGAAGATGTGGCACACCATTAAATTGAAAGATGAAAACGGAACTGATCTAAAAGAATTTGGTTGGGAAATAAAGGCCATTGACCAAAATGTAAAAGATTTTATCGAAGCTCAAATTAAAGTTTCACAGCGTGCAGATTATGCCGTGGCATCGGGTGTAGGAATTCATTCTGCATTAGGAAACATTTCGCAAACTGGTAAATCAGATTCAGGTTCAGAACAATTGTATGCGCATCAAACGTATTTAAATACCAATGTAACGATTCCTGAAATGATTGTCTTGAAAGCTTACAACGAAGCAATTCGTGCAAACTTCCCAGATACAGACTTACGCTTAGGATTTTACCACCAAGGGGTGCGACGCGAACAAGACATCACTCCTTCAGAACGCTTTATCAATCAATAATTATGGAACTATTATTCAACTCTACGTACGAATTAAAAGAGTATTTACCGTACATCGATTCAGATCTAACCTTTGAAAATATTCAATTGGATGCAGAAATCGCAACCAAAGCAGTCGTTAAATTAATTGGGAAGAAATTGTATGCTTCAATCCTTGCCATGAATACCAATGATCGTGAAGAATACTTACACATCATCAAAGCAACGGCCTATCCAATTGCAGTGGATGCGTACAGAAATTATGTCATTAATAACGATGTCGCGCATACCAATGAAGGTAGACGTATTCGTGTATCGGATAATGAAAAGCAAGCTTTCGAATGGCAAATTGATCGGGACAACAAGAATTTGGAAAAGCGTTACTATCGTGCCTTGGATAATCTTATCGAAGTGTTGGACGAATTTAATCCTGTGATTGAATCAATTGATCAGGTGGATGTCAAATGGAAAGATTCTGATGAATACAAGAAAACATTTTCGCCCTTATTCCGTACCACTGAAGAATTCAATCAATACTTCGAAATCGAATCAAGGTACTTGTTATTGAAACTTACGCCTGGTATTAAGAAATGCATCACCGAAGAAATCATTCCCAGAGTAACTTCGGAAAAATGGGACAATTATATTTCATCATTAGAAAACCCATCTGAAGATAAATTACTGAATCATATTAAAGCTGCATGTGCTTACTATGCATTAGCATGGGCTTCTACTCGATTTTCGGCAACAATATTTCCTGAAGGGATCTTACAAAATTTCGTCGCGGACAATCAAACTTCGCAAGCCAAAAAAGTACCTGATACCAATCAAGTTGGTGTATTGAAAACTGTTTTCGAAAAGGATTATAAATCGGAATTATTGCGCATCGAACAATTGATGAAACCAAAACCAATTCCTTCTGCTAATCCTTCTTATGAAATGGAAATTGATTTAGACCCAAACGATAAAATAATTGATATTTAAGATGCAAGAAATTTACTTTGGTGAAAATAAAAAGGTTTATTTCCCAGAAAACTTAGCCGAGTGTTCGTCAAAAGAATATATCAAAATGAGCCGACTAGCGTACGCCTTTCAGACCAAACAGATTGAATTTACGCAATTTCTTTCCTTAGGTGTATACGCTTTGCTCAATGTCAAACCAAACAATAAGATTCGTACCGCTGAAGAAGATTTGAAACATTGGCAAAACGTGGCGTATTTGTCCCAATTTGTGGAATCTTTTTTCCATATCGATATGGAAAATAATTCTGTAGAATTAATCAATCATTTATCGGAACGAAAAATAAAATCATTTCGTTATTGGTTGCATCAATACCATGCGCCATTAGATGGCTTTGTAGGAAATACCTATGGACAATGGGAAGATGCCGTTGAAATAATATTGGACCATTTTCAATATCCTGATCCGGAGAACATGTACAAGGTATTGGCCATCTTCTTCTTGCGTAAAAATGAGAAATACAACAAAGAAGTTGCTTTAAAACGTGCGCAAAAATTCAAATACATTGACATCGGTATTGTGTATGGATTCTTCCTTCACATCACAGCATTTATGCGTTACCTAAATACGGCATCTGTATTTATTGCTGGCCAAGAAATCGACTTGACGATTATTTTTGATAGCGAAAATAACGACTACCAATCACCACGTCCAGGTATTGGAATTAAATCCACGGCTTATCAATTGGCTGAATCAGGTGTTTTCGGAAAATACGAAGATGTAAGAAATGCAAACATGTGGGAAATCTTATTACGCATGTATGACATCACTAAACGTTCATTGGACATGAAAGATCAACAAGAAAATCAAAAGCCATGATAGACATCAAAAGACTTTATGAATTAGGCATCGAAATCAAAGCAGAAGAAATTGGAATCAATGATTTCAAATTAGTCCAGGACGAATCGGAAGTGATTAAGAATCTCCAAAATCATAAGATAACGGACAATCATCTTTTGGTTATTGTGATTCCTTCGATTGATTCTGGCAAGACCAAATCGATAGATGCCATTCAATTCAACAACCAAATGCAATTCTTGGTATTGGAAAAGCGAGATGCCAAATCGACAAAGGATAATTACGAAGATATGATGGTGTATAAACGCAGCCAAGATACACTGAATAATGTCTTAGAATATTTCTTACAACACTTGGATGACGAGGAAAGTCATTGCGAGATCTTCCGAAATTTTAATCCTTCATCATTTCAAATAGATCCTGTGAAAGGATTAAGCGATTGTTTTGGCTGGAGTTGGACCTTTACTTTATAATTATGAATTTAATTGAATTACGCAGAGATAATGCAGATCATGTACTTCGTAAAAAATTCATCAAACGAGTGCTAACATCTGAAGGGCAATCCATTTTACAAGCCCAAAAAGAACGGATGAACGAATCTAATTTTACCAATCCAAATTTCAATAAAACAAGTTTGGAAGTAACTGATTTTCGTGCAACACTCACATTTGTAAAGCTTCATCGATTTGTAGACATGAAGTCTAGGAAAACAAAAAATGGAGTAATTAAAAAAGAAAGCTATCCTATTTACAACCGCATTATTTTCGGGCATCTAAATAACATCATTGGCGAAATTTCATTTGGATATACCGATACCGTGATTGAAGAAATGAAAAGATTGGAAAATAATTAACGCAATTACGGATTTCCGTAAATAGCGTTCAGAATTAAATAATATATTCAAGCACTCTTATTAGGGTGCTTTTTTTATGTCAGCACAATAAATTCTTAACAGACATAAATTGCCTTCAAATACTACAACATGAAGGTATTATTCGAATTACAAAACGGCCTTTGGGCGTTCGATTTACATAGTGCAAAATACTACTCCACTTTAGCCACGAAATTTTTAAGTGGCCAATTCGATGCAAAATCTTTTGGCGAAAAACAAGAAGCCATCAGTTATTTAGCAAATGAACATGGCGAAGAATTACGTGATCACAATACCAAACAAAATTCAACGTACGCTGTAGTTGAATTAATTGGTCCTGTTACACTTTACGATACATGTACAAGTTATGGTGCAGAAACTATTGCGAAGCGTTTACATAAGTACAATAACGACGATAGCGTGAAAGGGATTATCCTTAAAACAAATACACCAGGTGGCGCAGTAGCTGCAATTAATCCTTTTATTGACTTTGCGGCTAAAAAGAAAAAACCTGTGATCGCATTATGTGATCAGGCTTTGTCATTAGGCCAATGGGCTACCGACGTAATTGCAGATCATAAGATGGCAAGCAATCAAATTTCAGCTCGCTTCGGTTCTATTGGTGTAGTCGCAACTTTTCAATCGTACAAAAAAGCGTTAGAAATGCAAGGGATTGAAGAACATGAAATCTATGCGGACATTTCTGATCATAAAAACAAACCATTTTTGGAAGCTATAGAAGGCGATTACAAGTTATTCAAAGATGAATATTTGAATCCTTTAGCCATCCAATTCCAAAATGCAGTGAAAGAGAAACGTCCAAACTTGGACTTATCCGTTGAAGGTATTTTAAATGGCCGAACATTCAATGCAGGCGATGCCCTTCAATATGGATTGATTGATTCAATCGGAACAATGGAAGATGCCATTGATATGATTAACGTACTCCACGAAACAAAATATAATAATTAAAAATCTCTATTTCAATGAAATTCAATTGGGTTAAAATGAAAGCTTCAGCCGACTTTATGAAAAAAGTACTTGGCATTGAAACAATAGAAGTCAAAGACAAGCAAATTGCTTTATCGGAAGACCAACGCGCGACAATCGAAGAAAAATTAGGAGCTGAACAAGCTTCGAAATTATTTGAAAAAATGAACGAAGAATTACAAGCGGCCGAAAATGAATCACAAGAAATGCTTGCCTTACAAAATGTATTGAAAGAAATTTCTGGTGAGGACAAATCTGCAACAACAGTCGAAGGAGCTGAAAAGCAATCGACAACTGCACAAGCGGCTGCAACCATCAAAGCTCTTAAAGAAGAAAACGATATTATGGCAAAACAATCTGTAGGTGATGCTCCATTAACTATTTTCCAAAATCCAAATTTAAAACAATATGCGGCATCTATGATTCCACAGCATACTGCCACACATTTATTTGGTGACAATTCAGAATTTCAAGCTTTAGCAAATAGACCTTGGAATGAACGTATGGTAAGTGGTTCGGCAAAAGCAACGACTTTCGGAAGTTCAGAATTGGATGTTTTACAAGGCGACTTAGAACACTTCATTCGTCAAAATCCAACAGCTTTAGTTTCGTTTTATAACGATTTCGAAGGCTTACCAGAAGAATGGTCAAAAACGCCAGGTGTAGCAGATCGTATCACGACAGCATCAATTACGTTTGGTGAAGTGACCCAAGCGCGTAAAGATGGTTGGCAACCAAAAGGTGGTATTTCCATCAACGTCGAAATTGGTCAAGTCTACGCGAAGCAAATCGACTTAGAATGGTCTGGAGCTAAATTACAATCGTTAGAAACGACTTGGTTGGCTTCTATCCAAAATATGGATGGTTCACACCCATGGAAAATGTCGTTCATCGGTTTCCTTTTAATGGAAACAATCAAACAACGCTTGTTAGAAGACCGTAATGCACAGATTAATGGTATTTATGTACCAACGCCAGCAAATGTAGCGGGTAATGCTGTCAATGCACAAGACGGTATCTTAATTCGTTTATTCCGTGCTATTCACCAAGAAAAAATCGTGCGTGTTTTCCCATTAGGTAAACCTACCTTAGAAAACATTGTGGATTACGTGGATCAATTCATGAAAAATGTACCTGAAGAAATCTTGAAGTTACAAGGATTAGAATTAGGGATGTCGAATGCTTGGAAGTTAGCTTATTTAAAAGCTTTAGGCGATAAACAAGTATTAGTCTTTGACGAAAAACGTGGTGTAACGACATCAACAATTAATCATGTCGTAAATCGTCCTAACATCAAGTTACAGGCGTTAGCAGACATGGTCGACACCGACTTCATGTATTTAACGTTATCAAAAAACATTGATCAGTTATCTTACATTCCAGAAGAAGCAGACAAATTCACTATTGGACATGATCGTCGTGATACTTGGGCATTTGCTGATTATAAGACGGGAATCCGTTTCCAATACATTGGTTTAAAATTAGCCAAAGACTTTCCCAACAAATATGCTGCACAAGTAGTCTTCTGTAATGATATGCCTGTGTTTGGACCGAATGTTACATTCCCTGCATACGATTATGGTACTGGTATGATTTCTATGTATTATGCACATGCGAAGGTGGATGCAAATTTCTCACAAGATATTGTGGATATGGATAAAGTTGTTCCAGGACAAGTCATAAAAATTACTGGTAACACGAAGTTAGCTAGTGCGATCAATGTCAAAAAGAATGATAAATTCTTATTAGGTTCAGATTTCAACTTAAAATCAGGTGGAACATTAACGTTGTTGGTGAAAGCAGATTTAACATTGAAAGAATTAAGCCGTACAACTTCTGCTCCGGTTATCGAAGATGTTCATTCATTCGACAATACAGTGATCGATGCTAACGATGCGATCGAATTTAAATTTGTGGGTGCTGAAGCAAAATCTTTAGCAACAATTCTTAACGGAGTTGATAACAAGCAAATCAAAATTACGGCTGGACCTGCAGCATTAACTGTAGTGAATAGTGCAACTATTTCAATTGGTGCAAATGCAGTGTTAAAAGCGAATTCGACTGACTTCATCTCATTAATCTATGTGGATGGTGTATGGTACGAAGTGGCGAAACAAATCACAGCGTAACATTCAATATAAAGTAACTGTTTAGGCAGTTACTTTTACTTTTACTTTATTCAAAAACTAAAAAAATATAGGCCATGTTTAGACCAAACTTAGCAAGACCAGAAGGTAAAGCTCCAGGTGGACCATCTAATTTTAAAAAAGAAATTAAAATTGTTGCAGTTGAAGATATTGCACAATATCCAGCACGTGACGAAAATGGTATTCGTTTCATCGGTGATTTCTTATTAAAAAATGGAGCCAACGTTGCAACCGTATACCATACTTCAAGTAAAGCAGATGCTTCATGGGAATCTTCTGCAGAACCTGATGCATTTTCTCGCGAGCCTAAATTCGTCACTCAACATCCAGGTGGTTCAATCGAAGCATTAGAATTCATGGAACATTGGACGGGAAAAGATGCCGTCATCTTTATCGGTTCATGTGACAAATCAGGATTCACAGTCGAAGGTTCACCATGCACACCAATGCAATTAGTACCAAGCTTTACAGCCAATAATGATGGAACATTCTTCACATTAACTTGGCAAGCAGATGGTAAAACTTCTAAATTCCCTGGTTATTACGATGGTAACTTAGAAGAAGCACAACCAGTGCAAGCAGCATCTAATGCATTAACGATTGATGGAAATGTAGGACGTGTGGTACAATTAGCTTCAGTATCGACAACAGCTGCAATTACTTTTACGGCCTTAGAAAATCTGAATGCTAATGATCGCATCACTTTAATTGGTGGTGGTGGTACCAATCCTTATACATTAGCAAGTGGTGGTACGGATACCGTTGTTGTATTGAAAAATGGAACTTCGTGGACCGGATTATCCAATGCAACGATCACATTAAAATACTTTGATGCTGGTGCCAAAAAGTATTTAATTGAAGAAAATCGAAAGTAATTTTCTTACTCATATAGTTTTTTAGATTGGTTAAAACGCTTGATTCTTTGTAGTCAAGCGTTTTTTACTTATAACAAACCCCTCTAAAATCGTTAGTAAATGTTAAAGTTTCAGTATATACTGAAATTAATCTGTAAAACATTTGGATTTAATTTCAGTATATACTTATA
>JAGHSJ010000240.1 GCA_018065935.1 Candidatus Kurthia equi | reverse complement strand
GCAAAAAACACATGATTAAGTAATTTTTCTTCACTCAATCATGTGTTTTATTTGTTTATTTAGTTTAAAGGATTATTAGTTTGTTGCTTTTCACGAATTTTATCTGGTGTAACTTCTTCACCGCTTGGGTCAAATACGCGTACATTTTCAATTGTATCACGCATCGTTCTACGGAATGTATCTAAGTATTCTTGACGAAGAGCTGTTTGTTCTTTCGCTTCCTCCGTAGTTAATGTTCCTGCTTTTTTCTTTCTTGAAAGCTCACTAATGCGAGCTAATTTTTCTTTTGATAACATGAATTTCATCCTCTCGATTGCATACAGATAGTATAAAGGTATAAAAAAAAATTCAAGTTAGCAAGCTTTTCGCTCAAAATTTCGTCACATTTTATTTTTTAGTGACGAACTCCCGCTTTAAATTGAAGATTCAGATGGAATCTATAGCGCGTATCACCGTTCAACTACGGATTCGTTTGAATAGCATATGGAAAATTTATGCACTAATTATCAGACGAGGTTTTACTAAAAAACTAATTCATCTACTTTTAATCAACATTTACTAATCCGATAATTATGATAGAACAAACCTGAACTTTTCCCGCCATGTTAACAACCTACTCGTTGGCATAAAATCAAAAAAAGAATACCTCTCTCCAACTTTTTTTGCCAGTGATTCATAAAACTTTACTCTTTCAATTAATTCGTTAAAAACGCATTTTTTCATGTCCTTAAAATCAAAAGAAAAAAGCCGAGTTTTTACTCGACTTTTCTATCTACGCATTGTTAATTTCCAATATTTTGTTGTTCTTCATACTCCACATAACGTCGATGAACGGTCGCCTTACTGACTTTAAAACCGAGTGATTTTAAAGTTTCTGTAATTTCTTCATACGTTAATCCACGTTTACGCAATGCCACAATTTGTTCAATTGGTACATCAATGCGATCACGCCCTTCAGGATTTCCACGATTCGTTATATTTAATTCCGGTCTATACCCATTTTCAACTGCTCGCTTCATGCCCCTTTTAATTTTCGCATTATGTATTTTTCTTTGGTATTCCTCTACAACAGCTAGTATTTCAAGTAGCATTGAATCCATTTCATTTAATTTCATGAGGCTGTTCGAAGACATGGAATAGATTGTCGTATCGCATTTTTGCAATAGATGTAATACGGCCATACGACCATTTCCTCTTCCAATTCTCGTCTCATCCTGTATAAATAAAACGGCACCTTTATGCTTTTTTAAATAATCAAGCATGTTTAATAATCCTTCACGTTCTACATCATAACCACTATGACGGTCTTCAAAAATTTCCTGTAGCTGATAACCTGCGTCTTTTGCAAAAGCCTCAAGCTCAATTTTTTGTCTTTCTAAAGAGCTATCCTGTGATTCTTTTTCTGTGCTGACTCGGCAATACGCCACTGCTATCTCATTTTTCATTATTGATCACTCGCAATTTCCATTTTATTTAAATCTTTCACATTTGCTGGTATGACTAATGTTTTCCCAGCTACAATCGTATCATCTGTTATTGCATTATTTTCTCTCACTTGATGAATCCATGCTCTAGGTGCCATGTTCCCACTATGTTCTTCTGCTAATGACCATAAAGTGTCACCTGATACAACTTTAATTTCTTGTAAGTCATTCTCTTGTACTAGCTTACTGACACCTGTTCCTATAAACAATAGCAGTAACCCTAAAAATAGTAGAACACTAACATTATTTTTTACCCAATTCATGTGAATTTCCCCTTTCAAAGCATTAAATGGAATGTTTGTTCTCATATTAAACCGAACATTTGTTTTTGTCAACGTTTTTTAAGAACAATTGTTTGCATTTGTGTTCGCATAATGCTATAGTAATAATAATTAAAATAGAAGAATACGAGGTGAATGATTTGAACGATACAATTAAGAAAGTTAAAATATCAAAACGACAAGAAGCGATTCTTGATTTTATTAAAGATGAAGTTCAAAGCAAGGGCTATCCGCCATCAGTACGTGAAATAGGACTAGCAGTAGGTTTAGCATCAAGTTCTACTGTCCATGGTCATCTTGAAAGATTAGAGAATAAAGGCTATATTCGTAGAGATAAAACGAAACCGAGAGCAATCGAAATTCTAGATCCTTTTGAAAATACAGATGCGATTAAACAGGGCGTTATGCATGTTCCGCTTTTAGGTAAAGTAACAGCTGGTTTACCAATTACTGCTATTGAAAATATTGAAGAATACTTCCCGATTCCAAATACATATGGTACGTCTGATGACCATATTTTCATGTTAGAAATCATGGGAGAATCAATGATTGAAGCTGGTATTTTAGATGGCGACTACGTTATTGTGAAACAACAATCTTCAGCTAATAATGGCGAAATTGTTGTTGCTATGACTGATGAAAATGAAGCAACCGTCAAACGTTTCTTTAAAGAAGAAAATTACTTCCGCCTTCAACCCGAAAATTCTTCAATGGAACCAATTATTGTTAACAATGTTTCCATCCTTGGTAAAGTTGTCGGATTATACCGTAATATTCAATAACAAATGAAAGTATAAAAACCTCCCATTTGGGAGGTTTTTTTATAGCATTTCAATATTTATTTTTTTACTATAGACTTCAATGTTTTTTCACCAATTCATATCCCAATATATTACTATCACCTCATTCGACACACTACTTTGGTACCGTTTCCATTTATAGTTCCCTAATAAATTGATATTTTCTTTATTTTCTAATTATTCTATATATTGTTTCTATTAAAAAAACTATTGATATTCATCCCCTTACTTCCTATATTTAAATAGCAAGATTCAAACATAATACAAGGGGTGTATCAATTGTTTAATTCAAAATTCATCGTTTCATTAAGTGCTGCTGTACTTTTAGCTTCTGCACCATTCGCTGCGACAAGCATCGATGCAACTGCAAAAACGGCGACTAAAAAAGTCGTAGAGAAAAAAATTCCTGTTCAATTTTTAGGTATGAATGATTTACATGGTTACATTGCTGGTGATGGCAAAAAAGACCCAAATGGCACACAAATTGGTGGCATGGATTCACTTGCCTACCACTTTGAGCAAGAAAAAACATCATTTGCAAAATTGAATAAGTTAAAATCATCTAAAACAAATTCAGTAATGATCCAAGCAGGCGACTTAGTTGGTGGTTCTCCAGCAATCTCTGGCATGCTACAAGATGAGCCAGTTATGAACATTACTAATGAAATGAACTTTTCTATCGGCGCATTAGGAAACCATGAATTTGACGAAGGAATTGGAGAATTCCAACGCCTATTAAAAGGTGGCGCTCCAGTCAAAGATGTCACTCAAAATTATGACTTAGTCAAAGACTATAAATATTCAGCTTCTAAAATGGACGTTCTTTCTGCAAATGTAAATGATAAAAAAACAAATAAATTATTAAGTGGTTTTAAACCATATGTTATTAAAGAAATCGGTGGCGTAAAAGTCGGCTTTATCGGCGTTGTGACACCAAGCATTAAAGATGTTGTTTTAGCACAGCACACAAAAGACATTGAAATTGTGGACCCTGGTAAAACAGTGGCTAAATATACAAAAGAATTACGTAAAAAAGGTGTAAAAGCTATTACTGTCGTAGCTCATGCCTCAGTATCAGTTGATAAAGAAGCCAATTCATCAATTACTACGCAAGGCCAAAGCCGTCTAACGGGTGAAGTAGTCGATATGCTTCGCACAGTCAATAAATTAGATCCGAAAAACTCAATCGACGTTGTTTTCGGTGGTCATAATCATGCCTATGCTAACAGCACTTACAAAAAAGTTCGTATTGTTCAAGCACTTAACTATGGTCAAGCTTACTCAGTCGTTACGGGTACACTTAGCTCAAAAACAAAAGATTTCGTAGCAACTCCTGTTGGTAAAGTTAAATACAACTACACGCAAACAGAAACGACGATTAAATCAAATGCTGTATCTAAAAAAGTAAATTCAATTATTACGCATGCAGATTCAATTGTTGGTAAACTAATGAATCAATCTATTGCAACAATGGATGTTGAAAGTTTATCTAAAACAGCACCAACTAAAGTACGTCCAACAGATAAGTACTCAATTGGTGGTTCTGAAGTGGGTAACTTAGTTACAGATGCACAATTAGCATCTGCACGCACACTTGATCCAACTGTAGATTTCGCCTTCACAAACTCTGGTGGTGTTCGCTCACACCTAAATACCATAAAAGCCGATGATACTTTCGCAATTACTCGTGGTGCTGCACAAGCCGTTCAACCATTTGGTAACCTTTTAAGTATCATTGAATTATCTGGCGCGCAAGTAAAAGCGGCAATTAATGATCAGTTCATTGGTGGTTACGGTTTAGAAATGGCTGGATTAAACTACACATTCAATGAAAATGGTGTTGTGGATATCTTTGTAAATGGCGAGAAAATTGATGAAACGAAAACATATAAAGCAGTTATCAATGATTTCTTACTTGGTGGCGGAGATAAGTTCCCTACATTTATCGACACGAAAGTTGTTCAATTCTTAGGTATTGATACAGATATCTTTATCGACTATATTGAAAAAACTAAAACAATTGATAGTTCTTCTGTGAAACAACTTCGCTTAGAACGCGTTCAATAATAGGTATTGCACAAAACAAGAATCTCCTACTAGTTAGGGATTCTTGTTTTTTTGTACCTAAAATTCACACTTCATATAACAATAACATTTCTTTTATTGCAACTCTTCAACAATTTATACCGTCATTTGTATAAAGAATGAAATATTTTACTGTTATACTAAAAGGAAGAAATAGTTTATTTTCTTATCGATTTAATTGTCTGTCCTTAAAGGAGGAATTCTATTTATGCAAAACCGTTCAAAAATGCTCTCCATTTTAGCTGCATCTACGCTATTATTAGCAGCTTGTGGAGAAGAAAAAACGACAACTAATTCAGCAAAAACAGAAAGTTCCGTTACTGAAACACAAGATTCATCAACTGCTGCTACTGCCTCTACCGAAGATACAGAAGTAAGCACTGTTACTGAAGAGAAGGTATCAGAATCTACAAAAGAAGAAGCCAAAACAGAGAAATCTGAAGAGACAACGGCGACTGAAGCAGTAGAAAAAGTGGCGACAACTTCTGATAGTAAAAAGGAAGTTATAAATAAAGACATTAAAAAATTTATCGAAAATCAAATAAAACTTGGAAAAGCAGGTAAAGTTGAAGGGATTCCATTTGAAAGTGGCGAATCTGTTTTTGAGGATATTACGAATGAATGGGGAGAACCTACAACTTCATTCTCAAATAACACAAATTATATTGAGTACGCTGAAAATGGCCAAGTAAACTATGCATTTGCAGTTGGTCGTGGGGATCGTATTTATGATATTCGTACATTTATTTCACCTTCAAGTAGCTTCGAATTAGCTGATATTCAATTTGAAGATATCGAGCAAGTTGCTGGAAAACCTTCTTCTATTACGACTTCTGGAAACGATCAAATACTAAATTATAAATTTGGCGACAATATTGTAAAATTTATAGGGCCTAGCAAAACAAAGCAACTCCACCATATTTCTGTCTTTAATGTGCCTTCATCTCAAACAATGGGTGGCAATGGATAAACATACTTAAAATTTCATATAAAAATGCTTTTTTAGTAGTTAAATAACATTCGTTTCGAACTGCTTTAACCCATTTACACATAAAAAATCGAGCACCCTATGCGGTTACTCGATTTTTTAATATGCTGTTATATCTATTAAAAATGCATATACAATGGTCTATTTCGTCCATTCCGCTACTTTATTTTTATTTGCATCTACCCATTTTTTTGCTGCATCCTCTGGTGATGTACCTTCAGAAATATCTAGCATAACTGACTCCATATCTTCTGTACTCCAAGCAAATTTATCTAATATATCATAGGCACCCTGTGATTTATCTTTTAATTTTTTAGATACAAATGTATGAATCTGTTCTTCCGAACCATAGATTTTTTTCGGGTCTTTCAAGTATTTCAAATCATATTTAATGAAAATCCAATGCGGCGACCAACCTGTAATGACAATATCCTCTTTCTTTTTAATTGCTTGACTTAATGCGACTGTCATCGCCCCTGAAGAGGAAGATTTAAGCTTCCAATCACCTAAGTTTTCATACGTATCTATCGCATTTTGCGTAAGTGTCATTATTCCTGCACCGGGTTCGATACCCGTAATTTTCTTATTAGCTTCATCAGATAAATCTTCAATTGAATCAGCTTTCATATATTTTGGGACAACTAAGCCTGAATGACCACCTTCTAGATTAACGCCTAAGTCAACAAGGTCCTCTTTATTCTTCTCATACTGCGATTTATGAGATGTAGGTAACCAGCCCGCTACCATTCCATCTGCTTTATCATTGGCAACAGCCTCCCACATGATAGAGTTATCTAATCCTGTTAATTTCACCTTGTAGCCCTCATCTTTTAAAACTTGGCCAATCACATGCGTGGAAGCAATTTCTGTATCCCATTCTACATACGCTAATTCAATATTTTTTTGTTCTTTTGAATCACTAGTCTCTCCTGAAGAACCACAAGCAGTCAGTAGTAAAGTTCCTACCAATGCCCCCATCATTTTCAATGTATTCTTTCTCGTTAGTTTAATCATCCCATCTTCCTCTCTAAATTTTTATATAAAAAAAGTTAAGGTTTTTTCTATTACCTTAACTCTTTTAATCACTCTATTTCGTCCATTCTGCTACTTTATCTTCGTTTTCATCTACCCATTTTTTCGCTGCATCTTCTGGTGATGTACCTTCAGAAATATCTAGCATAACTGCTTCAATATCCGCTGCATCCCATTGGAAATTATCAATGATTTTATAAGCCTCTGGTGATTTTTCCTTCAAATCTTTTGATGCGAATGAATGGATTGCTTCTGCATCACCATAAGCTTTTTCAGGATCCTCTAAATATTTCAAATCATATTTTTGGAACATCCAGTGGGGCGACCAGCCTGTAATGATGATATCTTCTTTCTTCTTAATTGCTTGACCTAATGCAACTGTCATCGCACCTGAAGAGGAAGATTTAAGCTTCCAATCTTTCAAGTTACTATAGTCTTTTAAAGCATTTTCAGTTGCGCTCATAATACCAGCGCCTGGTTCAATACCCGTAATGTTTTTATTGGCTTGATTTTTCAGGTCTGCAATAGAATCCACATCCATATATTCTGGGACAACAAGTCCTAGCTTCGCCCCTTCTAAATTCACCCCTAAATCGACAAGCTTATCACCATATTTGTCAAGTTGTGATTTATGTGTGTTTGGAAGCCAGCCTGCTACCATCGCATCGGCTTTTCCGTTAGAAACGGCTTCCCACATTACTGCGTTATCAAGGCCAGTTGTTTTTACTTTGAAGCCTTCATTTTCTAAAACTTGCGCTACTACATGTGTTGAGGCTACTTCTGTATCCCATTCCACATAAGCTAACTCAATATTTTTATCCTCTTTTTTAGCATCATCACTAGAAGATGAACCACAGCCGGTCAATACAGCTGTTAGTCCTAAAGCAAGTGCTACGCCAGATATTTTTTTCATTTTTGATAGTTTCATAGAATCATCCTTGTCCTTTTTTATTGTTGAAGCTCTGTGTCAAACGGTCAATAATAATTGCGAATATAACAAGTGCTAGACCTGCTACGAACCCTGAGCCTACCTCAGCTCTTTGCACCGCTTGAAGTACTTTTACACCTAAACCTTCTGCACCAATCATTGAGGCGATGACAACCATCGATAGTGCTAACATAACGGTTTGATTAATCCCTGCCATGATTGTTGATTTAGCTAAAGGTAATTCCACATTGAATAGTTTTTGGAAGCCTGTACTACCAAATGATTCAGAGGCTTCAATTAATTCTTTTGGTACTTGTTGAATAGCTAGGTTGGTGAAACGTATAGTTGGTGGTATGGAGAAAATAATAGATGCAAATACACCGGGTACAATACCAATACCGAAGAAAGCTACTGCAGGGATTAAGTAAACAAAGCCTGGCATAGTTTGCATGAAGTCTAAAATGGGTTTCATAATACTTTCGAAGGTCTTACTCTTCGACATAATGATGCCGAGTGGAACCCCTAGAACAATTGAAATAATACTTGCAAATAATACGAGGGTGACGGTATTCATTAATTCATCCCATAATTGCTGGTTATAAATAAACAACAAACCAACAATAGTAAAAATGGCTAAACCAAATTTCTTTTTCATAGCAAAAAATGCTAAAACGGCAATTAATAAAATCATGATGATAGCTGGAATAGCTAGTAATAAATCACTGACAGCATTCATTGTATTTTCCGTTGATTCTTGTATTTGATCGAAGAAACCTTGGAAATGATCAGATATATAATCCATCGCTTTGTTCGTCCACTCTGCTAATGGAATTTGCGGAATTTTATCGAGTAAACTATTCATCTACAGTCACCTCCGCTGTTTCTTTAGCTAGGGCATCAATAACGATTCCTCGTATCAATACACCTATCAGTCGACCTTCTTTTACAACGGCTACAGGTGTTGGAGAATCTGAAATGATTGGTAGCACTTCTTCCAATAGGAGATCATGTTCGACTGTATTCATCTCAGTATGAATATTCTCTGTTAAATATTGCTTGCCATCTTTGGCACATTGAAGTGCATCTTCTGCTGTTACATAACCTAATAAATTTCGTTTGCCGTCCACAGCTAATACCAGACTAACCTGCTCATCTCGCATCAATTTCAATGCCACTTTTGGTCCATCGTGATTCGTATTAATCATCACTGGACGAACCATAATATTTTCAGCTGTTAATACTTTTGAACGGTCGATATCTTCAATAAAGCTACGAACATAATCATCCGCTGGGTTCGTAAGAATTTCTTCTCCTGTCCCAATTTGAATAATTTGACCATCTTTCATAATCGCAATACGATCCCCAATACGTAATGCTTCGTTTAAATCATGTGTAATGAAAATAATTGTCTTTTGAAGTCTTTGCTGTAACTCAATTAATTCGTCTTGCATTTCCTTGCGAATTAAAGGGTCGAGGGCTGAGAAAGCTTCATCCATAAGGACAATTTCTGAATCATTTGCTAAAGCGCGTGCCAAACCAACACGTTGTTGCATACCACCTGACAACTGGTTTGGATACTGGTCTTTGAAATCTAAGAGTCCAGCATTTTCCAATGCTTTTTCTGCCTTCACTTGTCTCTCTTCTTTAGCAATTCCTCGAACTTTCAATCCATACTCTGTGTTTTTTAATATTGTTTGATGAGGAAATAAACCGAAGTTTTGGAACACCATATTAACCGAAGTTCTACGAATTTCTCGTAATTGTTTTTTGTTCATTTTTGAAACATCGGCATCATTTATAAAAATGCTACCTGATGAAGGTTCAATTAATCGATTCAGTAAACGCACTAGCGTTGACTTTCCACTACCTGATAAACCCATTATCACGAAGATTTCGCCTTCTTCTACTGAAAAGCTCGCATCATATACGCCAACAGTTGCCCCTGTTTTTTGTAATATTTCTGATTTTGAACTTCCCTTCTTAACTAAATCTAAAGCAATAGCAGATTTTTTCCCAAATATTTTACTTACATTTTCTACTTTAATTTTTATCAAGTGCATTCACCCCAATTCATAAATACATACTTTTACTTGATTTACCCATTTAAGTAACAACCTAATCGTAACAATAAGTTGTCACTTTAGTCAAATCGAAAATAATAAAAAAACATAATTATCCAAGGATAATTATGCCTCTAATTAGCGATATATATATATTCTTACGTGTTAGAATTACCACTAAAT
>JAGHSJ010000038.1 GCA_018065935.1 Candidatus Kurthia equi | reverse complement strand
CTATATAAGCCACTTCAAGACCTTTATATTTAAATTCATTTTTTAAATAAAAATTTAATGCTTTTAATATCCATATTAAAGATCTATGCAACCCTGGATATTCATTAGCAGCATTCAAACCAGATTTAATACCTCTTCTATTATTACCATAACCTGAACACTGACCACAGGGACAACTAGCTTTAGTCATAAAATTTTCAATTGGATATTCATAATAAAACTTATCTAAAGCTGCTAAAAAACTTCCGCATATTTTTCCAGTTTCAGGAACCCCCATATAATCCCGTTGAAATTGTTTTATACATTCCTCTGTTAAAGGAGTAAATTCATCTGTAGGTAATGCGCCACCAAAGCCTGCTAGCCTGATATTAACCTCTCTAATAAGTTCACTTTTGCCTTGAGATATACATTGAGGATTAGTTTTACATAAATTGGAAGTATCAGTTTTCGGTGTTCCGCCATCCTGACTGCGAACCTCTTTCATATCAATTTTTATTGCATCCGATAAAGCTTTCTTACCTTCCTCATACCATTCATTAAGCTGCTCTAATGCTTTCTTCTCATACTCTTCAACTATATTCACAATTCCTTTATCAGCCTGTTTAGTCTCTTTTTTACTTTTCTCTGCTGATTGAGAATTATTATTTTGAGAAGCGTTTTTTTGAGGGTTTGGCTTTCTATCAATACTTGTATTATTTCCTGTAGCAGGCATATTAATTGGAAGTTTAATTACTTGTCCTATGCTGATTTTATTGACATCTTTTATCCCATTCAGCCTTTCGAGCACTCGGATTGTGGTGTGATACTGTTGTGCAATAGATGATAAAGTTTCACCTTTTTTAACTTTATGTGTTTTACGTTTATAACTTCCTTTATTTCCATTATTTTCTACTGTTTTTAAATCCAAGAGAATTTTAGGACTTATAACCGTAACCAGCATACGGTCTTTTACCATTATGAAGGTCTGAACTTTTTTCATATCTCCACCCAAAAGGCTTTTGACATATATATCTAAAACCGTTCCTTTGTCTCTTTGAATTTCATAAAGGCACCCCTTGGAATTGGTAGAACCCTGTACTACATGTTGACCTGTCTTACTATTTTTGACTTCATATTGAACTTTAGGAATTGGATTACCTAACAAATCTAGAATTTGTATGGTTGCTAAAGACTTATTTTTCATTTTTATTTTTATATCCTATTTATTATTCTGCTCAATCAGGTCATCAACATCATAACCTTGGACACTTAATCCCCATTCATCATTGAGCCCTACCAAAATTTCTACTTTAGAGGGATCAACTGTAGTAATTTTTCCAGTACGACCATGCGTATCAAGCTGACCTGAAATATACGAATTAGTATCAGGAATAAAAGCTTTATAATTTATTGAACTGAAATCGGACTGCCAAAATAGATCATATATATCCAGCCTATTGCTATATA
This sequence comes from Candidatus Kurthia equi, assembly GCA_018065935.1. Taxonomy (GTDB): domain Bacteria; phylum Bacillota; class Bacilli; order Bacillales_A; family Planococcaceae; genus Kurthia; species Kurthia equi. The sequence continues at coordinate 586 of JAGHSJ010000038.1, read as the reverse complement.
AAGCATTATTCGGAAGCTGAGGTATTTCATAAGAGACTTTAGCCCCTTCCATAAAACTATGCTGCCCTGCCTTACACTCAAATTTCCCACCAGTTGTGACCACTACTCCACCACCATTGATCTTAATTTGAGACCCTCCAGCGGTCAGTACGATCTCCTTCGGACTGGTGATTTCGATCTTGTCTTCAGTCGAAATAAGTTTGATTACCTTGCGGGCGATCGCTTCAATTGCATCATCTTGGGCTTGTAGCTCAATTTTGCCTTTAGCAGCATAGAGACTTGCACCCTCTTGAGCAGCAAATAAACTGATCTTGTCCTGTGCATGAGCAACTAAAGATTTCTGGGTTGAAAAATGAATATTCTCTCCTGCACTCTGATTAATCTGCTGATCAGCGGATAAATGAATATTTTCATTTGTGCTCATGGCAATTGATTGGGGTGCAGTTAATAACATCACCGCCTGTTTAAATGCGGCAGCCTTGGCTTGATCTTCAGCTTCAATCTGATTCAGAAACTGTTTTAAACTATCAAAAAATTGCAGCGGATCAGTCTGCTGTTGTTCAGCAATATCACTCAAGGCTTTACT
>JAGHSJ010000429.1 GCA_018065935.1 Candidatus Kurthia equi | reverse complement strand
ATAATGACTTCTTTTATAAGGTTCGTACTACTTCTAAAATGAACTATTATGCTTGGCCATTATATAGAAGAAACTCCATCCCTTAATATCCCGACTACTAAAACAACTTCATTCATTCATTTATTTCGTTTGAATTGTATTACTTTAATAAGTTAACTTTCTAAAAAAGCTTCAAGCATCTTTAAAATGATACTTGAAGCGACTCTATATTATTAATGTAATTTAATTTTGCGAATGCGTGCTTCTTTAAATAAATAGAAATATTTGCTCTCAGCTATCTTCTTTTGGGCAATTGTATCAAGACTAAAGTCATCTACTAAATCTTCAATTTGTTGAAGATTATCCAGCTCCTGCTTCGATTGCTTAATAAGTGAAACTAATTTTTCATCATGCTCTTTACGGAGCTTTTGTTTATTAAAGAACATCTTTTACGCCTCAATTCTACAATTCTCTTCTACCCTCTATAGCCTTAGACAATGTAACTTCGTCCGCATACTCTAAATCCCCACCAACTGGTAAACCATGAGCAATACGCGTTGTCTTTATACCAGAAGGTTTTACCAAGCGTGAAATATACATAGCTGTAGCTTCACCCTCGATTGTTGGGTTTGTAGCAAGTATTAACTCTTCTACTTCTGTACTTTGAAGTCGTTTAATTAATGTTGGTACATTAATATCTTCGGGTCCAATGCCATCCATTGGCGAAATAGCTCCTTGTAATACATGGTATAAGCCGTGATAATCACGCATCTTCTCCATTGCAATTACATCTTTTGTATCTTGTACAACACAAATTGTTGTATGGTCTCTTTGTGGATCCTGACAAATATGACAAGGGTCCACATCCGTAATATGACCACATACCGAACAATATGATAGATCACGTTTTGCATCTACTAAAGATTTAGCAAATGTTAATACAGTATCCTCTTCCATCGTTAATACGAAAAAAGCCAGACGAGAGGCAGTTTTAGGGCCAATCCCTGGCAATTTCATAAAGCTATCGATTAGTTTGGATATCGGTTCTGGATAGTGCATCCAAACGACCTCCTATAACCCCGGGATGTTTAATCCTTGAGTGAATTGTCCCATTGTTGCATTAGTTTTAGCATCAACTTTTTTGATTGCTTCATTTGTAGCGATAATAATCATATCTTGTAATAATTCTACATCTTCTGGATCTACAATTTCAGGATCGATAGTTACATCAGTAACTTCTTTTTTACCTGACATTGTTACTTTTACTAACCCGTTACTTGCAGAGCCTTCAAAAATCTCTACTTCTAATTCAGCTTGTGCTGCTGCCATTTTCTTTTGCATTTTTTGCATTTGTTTCATCATGTTGTTCATGTTACCCATACCACGCATAATTAAGTTCCTCCTTATAGTTGCTTACCTATTCTTCAATATTAACAAAATCTTTACCAAACAGTTTTTCTGCTTCAGAAATTAACGCATCCTCCGGCATTCCCTGTTCGACTTCTAAGAATGATTGTACAGTTTCATCGGAATCATTTCCAGAACTATCTGTTTCTGTTGCTTCTTCTTTTGGCGAATCATTTTTATGCTTTTGAATAAATTCTGCACGAACGCGTTCCCAATCATCGGCTGGTATAAATACTGCTTCATATAGTGTACCTGTTAACCCGGCTAATGTTTGTGTGAACTGTGCAACCAGTCCTTTGTTTTCTGAAGCCATTTGACAAAGAATTTCATGTTTAAATTTTAACACAAAAGTATTGTTAGAGGCTGCTACTGGCTCTGAATCTGCCAAAAGAGCTTCTTGAGATTTTGTTAATTGTTGCATTGCTTCCATCCAAACACCTTTAATGGTTTGAATATCATTTCTAGTTGCTACCTTCAGCACTTCAATCACTCGACCAGTTGGGGCACGGAAACTACTTGCCTGTTTTTGACGTGGTCTGTCTTGTTTTTGAGGAGCTGCCTGAGCTGGACCTGCTATTTGCATTTGATTGATTAAATTTTCTAGATGATTTACTTTCATTTGCAACGCATTTAGCTCTGGAGTCTCTCCACTTACTTCTGAAGAACTGGCTTGTTGCATCATAGGTGCGTTATTTACTTGAATCATTTTTAATAACGCTGTTTCTAAATAAACTTTTGAATGTAATGAGAAGCGCATTTCTTGCTGTGTTTTAGACAGCGTATCAATATATTTATACAAAGTATCTAACGTAAATTCATTTGCTAATTGAACAAATTTTTCTTCATTAGATGCCAACTCAAGTAAATCACCTAAATCGGGAGCAGTTTGAATCAATAATAAATCACGGAAAAATGTAATCAAGTCCTCAGATAAACGAACTGCATCCTTCCCTTCATCCATTAATTGTTCTAATAAATTTAAAACCTGTGCGACATTATGCTGTTTTAAATGACCCACTAGTTGATAAAAAATATCCTGACTAATAGAACCTGTTACAAACAACGCATCTTCTAGTTTCACTTCTTCATTACTAAATGAAACTACTTGATCAAGCATACTTAAAGCGTCGCGCATACCACCTGCTGCGGCCTGTGCAATTACTTTTAATGCTTTTTCATCATACCCTCGCTCAATATCATCTAAAACAACTTTCATACGTTCTACAATATCTATAGAAGAAAGGCGTTTAAAATCAAAGCGTTGGCAACGTGAAATAATTGTTGCAGGTATTTTATGTGGTTCTGTTGTCGCTAAAATAAATTTAGCGTGTGCTGGAGGCTCTTCTAATGTTTTTAACAATGCATTGAAAGCACTTGTAGATAACATATGAACCTCATCAATAATGTAAACTTTAAAACGTGCGCTTGCTGGTGCGAAGCGAACCTTTTCAATAATTTCACGAATTTCTTCCACTCTTGAATTAGAAGCGGCATCAAATTCGATTACATCTGGATGTGCATTTTCTGTAATGGCCTTACAAGTTGCACACTCATTACAAGGCTCCTCACTTGGGGCATGTTCACAGTTTAAAGCTTTGGCAAAAATTTTCGCTGTACTTGTCTTACCAGTACCCCTCGGACCAGAAAATAGATAGGCATGTGTTGTATGATCTGCCTGAAGCGCATTTTGCAATGTTCGTTTCACATGTGTTTGACCCGACATTTCTCTAAATGACTGGGGACGATATACTCGATAAAACGCTTGATATGTCAACGATTTCGCTCTCCTTTTACGTTCGATTTACTTATGCTTTATTATAACATAGGAGTATTCTATACAATAAAAAAACTCACTCGAAAATTCGAGTGAGTTTGTAAGTGTCATGATTAATATCATGCACCCTTCTTCGACAGCCGTACATAAGCGTTACTATTGTCGCCAGCTCAGGTTAGGCTATCCCACGGCACATAAGTTGATCCACTTAATGCTGCTTCCTCTCGGACCTGACATGGTTCATGGGAACTCATTGCGCAGGACCCAACCGTCAACACTACGTGCAATAGGCAGACCAAACATACGGACAACCTCAGAAGGGAATTCAGTCTCGCTAAAGCGGATTGCGAGTTACAAGGCTCCGCTAATTCCCCACCTAGCATGATAAATATAAGTTTACTAATGATTGAATAAAAAATCAACCCAAAGCGGTATTTATTTTATTCTGAAATAAGATTTTTAGATTTTAAATTTTTTCACGTAAAAGTATTGACCGTTTTACTAATAAGTGATAAATTATTAAATGTCAGTAATACATGACATCATATTTTATGGAGATATACTCAAGTCTGGCTGAAGAGAATAGTCTTGAAAACTATCAGGCGGGTCAAACCGCGCGGGGGTTCGAATCCCTCTATCTCCTCCATTTTATTTTTCGTTACATTCATGTAACGGATTTTTTTTTGGATTTTTTTCTTTATTTACTAATTTCTTGTTACTAAATTATCTTAGATCATACTCAAAAAGAACAGCGGCTTAGATTAGTTAGCGTTCTTTTTCTTATATAAAGAAAATTTCATAGTGAATAAATTA
>JAGHSJ010000016.1 GCA_018065935.1 Candidatus Kurthia equi | reverse complement strand
AACCTATATTGTTTTAACATATTTTTTTTACGCCACCTAGCTAAAACAGTTCTTTTATCTATTTGCAAAGCTTTAAATTTCTTTTGAACAATTATTCAACTTATTACATGAAAAATTTTATATATTCCCTGTAGAATGGAAGCATAAATTCATCATTGGTATTAAAGAAAATTGAGATCGAATCTACTGTGAAATCGCACTACAATATCTGGATTGCTGAAAGTTATTCCTGTCAAAATGACATTATTCAATTATTAAAAAACTCAAATTTGTCCTCCCATCTGACTATTTTTTGTTCTCATAGTAAACAACGTCCTGAACTGAAGTTGCATGCTGACTATTTTTTTCAACAACCGGTTGTTAAGGACAGTTCAGACTGGTTATTAGAACAATGTAAAGAGCATTCTATTCACCTTTTATTTTGTGGAAAGCATAGTCAATTTATTGAGCAGTTTCGTGAAGAGTTTTCTCGTCATGATATTCAATTAGTGACTGGTGCTAGAGACATTAGTCAGCATGAAAACATTAATAATAAATTTTTATTTGGACAAATTTGCGAAGGTTTAAACTTACCTAGCATTTCTGCTGCAAAAGTTGCTCATGTGAATGAATTAAAGCACGCTATTGATGAATATCAAAAACGATATAGCGTTATTTGTGCAAAGCCCGTTTATGGCGTATATGGTGCAGGTTTTGTGCAATTAAGCGATGACGTTTCATATTTTATGAAATTTCAATCTAATACTCTATGTAATACACAACAGTTTATAGAAGCTTATGCTCAATTAGATCCGCCTATCGAGTATTTGATTATGCCCTTTTTGCAAGGGCAAGAATGTTCTGTGGATATTGCCTGCAGTAATGGCAAAATTCTAGCCTTAGTGACTCGGATAAAATTTAAATTTTATCAAGAATGCTATATCGAGCATCCATGTCATGAAATATGTGAAATTTTAGTAGAATATTTCCAGTGCGATGGGTTGATCAATATTCAATTCAAGCAAGATAATCAGGGAGCCTGGCATATTTTAGAAATTAACCCACGTCCCGCTGGCGGTTTTGCTTATACACAACATACTGGAATTAATTTAATTGCAGAATTGATTGCTGAAAAATTGCACTTAGTTTTAAAGCGCCCCGTACCCACTGCTGTAGTACAGGTTCTCCCCCTGATACAAAGTATAAAAATGGATTGTAAACATTGATAAAACATATTGATTTAAGCCGTGGCCGTATTAGTGTGACAGTAAACCATCATCATCCTGAATGGACATTGGATGATTTGCTGAGCTTTGCAGAAAGAATTAATCCGAAACGTGCATTTTTATTTGTTTCTAAAGTTCTGGGTAAACATATTCCTGTCGCACCATCCGTGATGCAAAAAAGCTATCAAGACCTTGCTGCACTTATTCCCAAGAATTTACCCTATCCCATTAGTGTGATTGGTATGGCTGAAACCGCAGTCGGTTTGGGCGCAGGCGTCTATCGTGAGCTCAAACCAGATTTCGGGGAAAATGCGATTTTTTTAACCACCACCCGGCATCCAGTCGAAACTTTACCCACGTTGGGCCTGTTTTTAGAAGAACATAGCCATGCACAAGACCAGTTTATCTTGTCCAGTCATGATGCGCTTAAACATCAACACATCCTCAGTTCAAAAACACTTATTTTAGT
>JAGHSJ010000006.1 GCA_018065935.1 Candidatus Kurthia equi | reverse complement strand
ATTTAATGCTATAAAGACATAGTTTTTCCATATACCTGTCATGGTGAAAACCTCCGCTCTTCTTATGCCAGGTGAATGATTTTTTTATTCATTGCATTCCAGATAGCGTGAACGATTTCCGTTTTTTTCCGTTGATATAGTTTTAACTCTTGTATAGCTACAGAAAATTCAGTTGGTGATGCTTGATGTGCAATATGTTCAATTTGAAAGTTTTTTTTATCTTCTAATAAATTTTCACCTGTTAATTCTTCATAAAATACGACAATTTGTGATTGATCTAAGCTACTACAATAATCTAATTTGTAACCTTCACTTTTAACAATTGGGTGATTATTATCCTTTGTATTCGAAGAATGTAATGGATTTTTTACAACAAAGCTAGTAACTGGTTCATACATAAACTCAATATGCTGTTGTGATGACTTCATAGGTGAAAATCCGTCCTCTGCACTGGAAATTCCAAGTTGAGATAAGTTAATTAAATTATTCTTTATCTCGATTACACCATCCTGATATAACAATTGTAAAATTTCTTCAAGCGTTGATTCTTCAACACCTAATAAATTTTCTAGCTGATGCTGTTCTATAGCGTCAGAAGAGGCATCCAAAAGTTGAAGTGTTTGACGTTGTAAAATATCATAGCGAAAACGTGCTTTATAATAAATGCTTGCCTGATGTTTCGCAACAGGCAGCTCATAAGCATGTACTTCTTTCACTGAATAACTATCCGCCATTTGTTTTTCTTCCAATATTTGTTGTGCATGTAGTTGCTCTTTAATCATAAAAGCCCTCCTCTAACTAGAAAGTTTTGATTTTTCATCTACAACTAGGTATGGCTGTTCAATTTTTTCATATTTTTGCGCATGTTTTTCAAACGGATTTTTTTGCACAGCTTGTATTAATTGCTGACGCTGTAATAAACTCTTATTTTTCAACTGCAAATAGTGATTAAATTCATCTAGCATAACTGGATTTCGTTCCGTGAGATCATCCGTAACAAATACAATTTGTTGTTGCTCATCTAAAAGCATCGCTAATTCAATCCAGCTGTATTTTTCATCTTCAATCACTACTATGTCTGACTGTGTGTTCTCTAAATCCTGAAGTGTATGCACAAAACGCAACTTACTTTGTTTTCCGATATATGCACGCCATTCAGGGGATACTTTCTCAGACTTTAACTCTTCATGCCATTTTTCCAGCTCTGTTAGTTGTGCTTTAAAGCTGTGTTTATTTGTTTCTTTGAATGCTAAATTCTCTTGAATTTGATTTTGAACTTCCTTCGATTGTCCAATCTTTTTCTGGCAGATTTCGACTTGTCGAAGTAATTCTGCTTGTTGTTCATCCATTATATTTTTGGATTTATTTAAGTTTTCAATCGATGTTTTAGAATTCACAATGTCATGTTGTAGCACATCAATTTGTGTATTCATTTCACGTTTATCATGCAATACTTCTTGTTCTTTCTCTTTATGTTTTTGCTCAAGTATGTCGATATACTTCGTTACTTTTTCAATATCATTCGCTTGATTTTCTAATGCTTCATATTTGCTTAATAATTCTGCCTTATAACCTTTTCTAGCTTTCTCTAATTCTGTTAAAGAATCATACACTTCACTTCTACCTTTAGTTGATTGTAATCCTTTTTGAATTTTTTTCTCCATCTCTGTCGTTTCTTGCTTAGCTGTAGCAATAATATCAATATACTGCTGATAACTTTCTTCCAAAGCTTTTTGTTCATCGTGCATAGCCGTTTGTAAGTTCTGCATATCTGTCGCAAAATGTTGCTGTAATTGATCTGCGTATTGTAGCTGTGCCATTAGCTTATCTTCTAATAATTTATGTTCCTGCTCCATAGCGAGTTCCATGCTATAAAAATCTTCTACAGCTAAGGTTAACTGTTCTTTCCAACGCTGTTTTGCCTTATAATTGATTCCTAATGCAATTGGCTTACTTTCAATTAACATCAAAACATGATTCATTTTTTCCTCCATATAATGACGATCATAATTATATGGTGTAGTAGTTGGTTTAATCGGCGTAATTTCTAATTTTGCTAATTCTTCCACAATCACTTGTTTATCTGAGGCAAATCTATACTGTAACGCTTCAATTTCACTATGTTTCTCCATATAAATATTCGTCAATTCAGCATAAGAATGTGCAAATTGTAAATCTAAAGGGAGGTTTAAAAAATCTGCTACGTTTTTCATTTTTCGACTAACAATTCCTACCTGCTCCACTTGCTGATTGTCCTTAAAAATTTGTAATTCTTCTGTCATTTCCTCTAAAAGTTGATCTGCTAATTTTTGTTTAGTCTTAATTTTTTCTATTTTTTGTTGACAATCATTGATTATATTTTGTGCCTTTGACCTGTTTTTTTGCGCTACTATATGATCTGTATAAATAGCACTTTCTTTATTAAATATTAACCAATCTTTTTCCAATTCTTCATAATACTTTTTATCATCCTGTTGCTGTAATTGAATCTTTTCAAGAAGTTTTTTTTGTTGCTCAATCGAATTTTCTAAATCTACCTTTGCGTTGATTAATTGATCATTTCGAAAGGCTAATTGTTCTTGTTCCTCCTGATAACTCTTGATTAAATTGCTAAATACATTAATTTTTTCATCACTCTTATTTTTTTCATCCGTTAGATGTTGCTGTATACTTTCTAATTGTTCAATTTGCGATTTATAGCGATTTATTTTTTGTTGCTCTTGTTCAATCGAACGTAATTGAATCGCTTCTTCTTCCTCACTAAGATTATTCGCCACTTCATTACGCTTCATCATACTTTTTTCTAAAATAGATGATTTGACATGCGATAATGCTTCATCTACCTCGTTAGAAGATGTAATTGGTAAGAGATGCATATATTGTTGCTTTAGTGTTTCTTCTACCTGCTTATTTGTTGTACAAATTGCAATTGATGTGTATTCATCCAATGATTTACTGACAACCTGCTCGATTATCGCTAAAAAATCTTCAGGTTGTGCAAAAAATCCAGAAAGCCCCATTGTCGAAGTATTGGCTGAGTAACCATTAAGTAAAGGATTTTGTAGGATTGGTTGTTTTTTCAGTTGTCCTATTAAGCGATGAATTTGTTGCTTTGTTTTAATTAATTGCTGACGTTCTTCATTTGAATACAGATTAATTTCATAGCCTTTATATGCAACAATATTTTCATCAGCCACAACTACTACTTGTCTCTCTGTCTCATTCCAATTTAATACACGAGCTAATGGTTTCTCTAGAAAGGCTTGTTTTATGAAAACCTGGTAGGATTCATCTATTTTCAGTTCATGTACTGGGGGCTCTTCCATTAAATGAATAATATATTCTCCATTTTCTATTTCTTCAATCGCTTCAATTGTAAAAGAATAGTCCATTTTATTTACTAAAAAATCAATGTACATTGCCCAACTCTCAAGTGTTATTTCTGCATCCTGCTGTAATGCGTCTGTAGGTAACTCTATAAAAGCCTGCCAAAATTCCTCGGAGAATTGATGTTGACCTTCTTTTGTAAGTTCTAGTTGGATGTCTAACGTATCCGATTGAGCTAGAGTTGCTTCTAATACGACATCAACAATCGTTATTTTCTCTCCTACTTCCAATAACAGGTGAATATACTCATCTGCTCCAAAAGCTTGTATAAACGCTCCTATATAGTTCATACGATGTGTTGATTGGGGATAGCGTATAATACGAGCTTCTCCCTGTAATAATTCCAATACCGTCTGATTCGTATTGCTATTTTGAATCGGCTCTTCGATTAAGAGCTGTAATTGCTGAAGTGCAGATGCTGAAATTTCAGTAGTTACTTTTTCTTTCATCATATAAACATCTCTCCCCTTAAAAAATAATAGATGTCTGTCTATACCCTATACCACCCTTAAATTAACAAAGGAATGCTAAATTTACGAGGTTATCTAGCATTCCGTAAATATTTAATAAATTCTTTAAAAATAGTGATAAAACAAAAAAGCTAAGAAACATGCTTACACATGTTCTTAGCTTTTACTAAATAGGTATTTCCTATGCTTTTTGATAACGTAATACTGGTTGACGTGCAGCAAGTGTTTCATCTAAACGATTAATAACCGTCGTATGAGGTGCTTCTTGCACGATTTCAGGTGTTTCTTCTGTTTCTTTCGCAATTTGAATCAAAATATCACAGAATTCATCTAAAGTTTCTTTCGATTCTGTCTCAGTTGGTTCAATCATCAATGCTTCTTCCACATTTAGAGGGAAGTAAGTTGTTGGTGGATGATAGCCAAAGTCTAACAGACGTTTCGCAATATCAAGCGTACGAACGCCTAATTTTTTCTGACGACTTCCACTTAATACGAATTCATGTTTACAATGCTGTTTATATGGTAGGTCAAAGAATGGTTCTAAACGACGCATCATGTAATTTGCATTGATTACTGCATTTTCAGTCACCGCTTTTAGACCATCTGGCCCCATCGAACGAATATACGTATACGCACGTACATTAATACCAAAGTTACCAAAGTAAGGTTTTACACGCCCAATTGATTGTGGTCGATCATAATCAAATTCATAACCTTGCTCTGTTTTCACAAGAACTGGCTTCGGTAAATAAGGAATTAAGTCCGCTTTTACACCAACTGGACCTGAACCTGGGCCACCACCACCATGTGGACCTGTAAATGTTTTGTGTAAATTTAGATGAACACAGTCAAAGCCCATATCACCAGGACGCGCCTTCGACATTACAGCATTTAAGTTTGCACCATCATAGTAAACTTTACCGCCAACTTCATGAATAATTTCGGCAATTTCCAGAATATCCTCTTCAAATAATCCGAGTGTATTTGGATTTGTTAGCATAAGAGCTGCCGTGTCATTCCCCACTTTAGAGCGTAAATCCTCTAAATCAACTAAGCCATGCTCATTAGACTTAACGGTAATCGTATCAAAACCTGCAACTGTTGCAGAGGCTGGGTTCGTTCCATGCGCACTGTCTGGTACTAATACTTTCGTACGTTGTACATCGCCATTTGCTTCATGGAAGGCACGAATCATCATTAATGCTGTCCATTCACCATGAGCACCAGCAGCTGGTTGAAGTGTTACTTCATCCATTCCTGTAATTTCCACTAAATGTTGTTGTAAATCATACATTAGTTCTAATGCACCTTGCACCGTTTCTTCAGCTTGTAGTGGGTGAATATTTGCAAAACCCGGGAAACGAGCAACCGATTCATTAATTTTTGGATTGTATTTCATTGTACAAGAACCTAATGGATAAAACCCTGAATCCACCCCATGATTACGATTAGATAATGCAGTGTAGTGACGCATTAAATCCAATTCAGAAAGTTCTGGTAACTCAGCTTTTTCCTCACGAATCATAGATGCAGGTAAAAGTTCAGTTAAATCAACTTCTGGCACATCTAACGGTGTCAAACTATATGCTGTACGGCCTTCTTTTGAAATTTCAAAAACAAGTGGTTGGTTTTCTTTATGCATGGTGAGCCCCCATTTCTGCAACGATTGCTTGAACTTCAGTTACTAATTCATCAATTTCTTCTTTTGAACGCTGTTCGGTTACACAAATCAATGTATGGTTCGCTAAATCAGCTGAGACGCGTGCTAAATCAAATCCACCGATAATTTGTTTTGTGAATAATTGTTTATTCAATTGTGTTACATCTGTTTTTACATTTACAACGATTTCATTGAAATGTGCACCTTGGAACTTCACTTCAAACCCAGCTGCTTCAAAGGCTTGTTTTGCATAATGTGTTTTCAAAATATTATGCTTCGCCATTTCTTGTACTCCTTGTTTACCTAGCGCTGTCATCGCTACAGAAGCAGCTAATGCATTTAGGGCTTGGTTTGAACAAATATTTGAAGTGGCTTTATCACGACGAATATGTTGCTCACGCGCTTGGAGTGTTAATACATAGCCACGACGGCCTTCTTGGTCGACCGTTTCACCTACTAAACGACCTGGAACTTTACGCATTAATTTCTTCGTTGTTGCAAAATAACCACAGTGTGGGCCACCGAATGCTTCTGGAATACCGAATGGTTGGGCATCACCGACAGTAATATCTGCACCTAATCTTCCTGGAGGTGTTAAAATCGCTAAAGCTAATGGATTTGAAGATACAATGCTTAATCCTTTTACCGCATGGACCATTTCAGAAATAGTTGCTACATCTTCAACTTGTCCATAAAAGTTCGGATATTGCACCATAACGGCTGCTGTATCCTCATCAATCATCGTTTTAAGTACTTCAAGATCTGTAACGCCATCTTTCGTTGGAACAGCTACTACTTCAATTGACTGACCATATGCATAAGTTGTCACAACATCTTTTGAAATCGCATGAACACCTTCTGAAACAAGAATTTTTTTACGGCGAGTATGTCCGGCTGCCAGCATACCTGCTTCAGCTAGCGCAGTACCTCCATCGTACATTGAAGAGTTTGCTAAATCCATACCCGTTAACTCCGCAATCATCGTTTGGAATTCGAAAATTGCTTGCAATTCCCCTTGAGAAATTTCAGGTTGGTACGGTGTATAGGCTGTGTAAAATTCTGAACGTGAAATGACATGATCTACAACGATTGGCTTGTAATGGTCATAAACACCTGCACCTAAAAATGAAGTATATTCATCATGATTCGCATTTTTCTTAGCTAATGCTGATAATTCTTTTAAAAGCGCCGATTCCGATTTTGCTGCTTTAATATTATATTCCCCTTGGAAACGAACCTTCTCTGGAATATCAGCGAATAATTCATCTACTGATGACACGCCAATAACATCTAACATTTCTTTTTGATCTTGCTCAGTCATAGGTAAATAGCGATGCTTCATAGGTTAAAACCCCTTTTGTTTGTTTTATTTTTGTCGTTTATAAAACGGTGTTTCTACAAAAATTGCTTTACTGCGGCGATTACGAATTTCTACTTCTACTTCTTGACCAACCACTGCATAGTCAGCGTTTACTAATGCTAAACCGATATTTCGCTTCGTTAATGGTGATTGAGTCCCTGTAGTAACTTCACCAATTTCTTGGTCCCCTAAAAATACTTTATAGCCATGACGTGGAATACCTTTATCAATCATTTCCACCCCAATACTCTTGCGTGGAACGCCTTGCTCTTTTTGCTCAAGTAAAGCAGCTTTACCGATGAAATCTTGTTCTTTATTTAATTTCACCACAAAGTTAATCCCTGCTTCAAGTGGAGAAATAGTAGCTGATAACTCTTGCCCATAAAGTGGTAAGCATGATTCAAAGCGTAATGTGTCACGTGAACCTAACCCGCAAGGAACAACACCTTGTTCTTCTCCAGCTTGTAAAATAGCTGCCCACTGTTCAACAGCTGCCTCTGGAGATGCATAAATTTCAAAGCCATCTTCACCTGTATAACCTGTACGAGACACAATTGATTTATGACCAGCTATGATGACTTCATCCATTAGACGGAACGCTTTAATCTGATTTAAATCTGTATCCGTTAATTTTTGTAAAATTTCTTCTGCTAAAGGTCCTTGAAGTGCAAGTTGAGCAAAATCATCCGAAGCATTTATTATGTCAACGCCCTCAATTTGATGCTCTACCATCCATTGATAGTCTTTTTCTATATTTGCTGCATTGACAACCAATAAGTATACTTCCTCATCCATACGATAAATTAATAAGTCGTCTACTACGCCACCATTTTCATAGCACATCGTTGTATACTGCGTTTGATTGATTGCTACTTTCGATACATCATTGGTCACCAAGTTTTGCAAATACGCTAAACTTTCTGAACCTTTAACATAAATTTCACCCATATGGGAAACATCAAATAAACCTGCTTTTGTGCGAACTGCTTCATGTTCTGCTTTAATTGACGAAAACTGAACTGGTAAAGCCCAACCACCAAAATCAATTGTTTTCCCGCCATATTGCGCATATGTATCAAATAATGGCGTCTTTTTTAATTCATTTACCATTGTAGAACCCCCTTTTTTATCATAAAAAAAGACAAAGAAACCCTGTTGTTTAGGATTTCTCTGTCCTTGCACCTGAAAGTTTAACCATAACTGGTCTTTCCCCTTTGGTGGCTACACAAAGTAGCGCTCTCCAGAGTTGCGTCCTGCATGAGTCTTTTTGCCTGAGAGATTCACAATACTAATTATTGTTTGCTCCTTCGGCGACGTTACTTAACGTTCTCTCCCCATACAATCACCCGCTCGAGTAAAACTCGATTGAATCGTTATTCATGTTGTAATATAACAGGCTTTCTTGGTTATATCCTAACATTATTAAATAAAACATGCAATAACTTTATCAAAAACTTTGAAAAACGAATATTTAAGCTTTACACTACCGGAATCATTCGCCTTTTAAACGATTGACTTGAAAGCCCGCATATTCAACAATTTGTCTTAACGTTCGATTCTCTGTTCTTATCGTAATATGAGTAGCTTTCTTATATGCTTTTCTACGCTCATTATATAATTGCTCTAGTTCTTCCTTTGTTGATCTTTGAACAATTGGACGATTTTTATCTTTATGAATCCTTTTCCAAATATCCGGAAAAGTGGCATCTAAAAATAGTACCAATCCTGTTTCTCTCATAATTTTTCTGTTTTCAGGACTAATAGCTACCCCGCCACCAGTTGAGATAATACAATATTCATCTCGGAAATTTTCTAAAAATTCCTTCTCGATTTTTCGAAAATGCGCTTCTCCATGTTTCTCGAAAATTTCGGGAATAGACATTTTTTCACTCCGAACAATTTCATGATCCATATCATAGTATGGCAATTTCAAATAAAAGCTTAAACGTCTTCCAATAGCACTTTTACCGCTTCCCATATACCCCACTAAATAAATCTTCCGCATTTTTTCACCTTCTTCAGCAACGACTAGAACAACTATACCTCTTGATCAACCGATAACCCATTTTTTCTATAGTAGCATGAACAGAAGATGATTCCAATCATACTTATACTAGTTCTTAAAATTAAGCTGTTTTTTTACTATTATTAAAGAAAATTTGCCCATTTGGGTCATTTTTAGCCCATTAAATTTTTAAAAAGCAAAAAATGCAAGAACCTGAATCATTAGCAATTCAAGTTCCTACACCATTATTTTATTTGTTGAATTTGTTTTTCTGTATGCCGCTCAAGTTGCAAGTAAATTTGCATATTGGTTTCATACGATTGAAAAAGAACAACTATATAGCTAGCTATAAAAAATAGGAGCATAAGCATCATCGGTAATATCACACCTTTTTCATTGTTCATCTTAAAAAACAATAGACCGCTCCTTTCTTAATTTGTTAGTGAATGTGACAGATACTACTATTTCGTCACCAATTTGCTTAAATTCGAATGCCTTCACACGCGTTAATTTAATATTCGTTCCTTGATTAGTGGCTCTGGTCTTTTTTACTGTTTTATTTCCGAAACGATAATTTATGTAATAATGATTTTCTGGATTCTCTTCATTGGCAATTTTTAAGATTTGCATCTCAGATGGCGATAACACTTTCACCGATGATGCATCCATTAAATCTACTTTTAATTCACTCAAAAAAACTTCAAATTCCATACTATATGTTGCCAATATAGAATTCTCTGTTTTTTCATACCATGGAAAGATAAGCAAGATACTAGATATAATAACCATAAAGGTAATTAATTGAAGTAAGGCTTCCACAAAAGTGAAGCCTTCATTCTTTTTAAATTCAGTAGGCAACACAACTACGCCTCTTTTCATTAAATTCAGTATAGCTACTACAAACTTGGTCATTCACAATTTCCCAATCGTACCGAACGCTATCAATCAAAGTGAAGCCTTCCGTCTGATTTGGATTATTTTTATGCCTAATTGTGGCATCATAATTTACCGTCATCGCATGATAACTCATTTTTCTTTTTTCCATTTGCTCGTATAATTCACTTGTCATTGGCAATAAGGTTAAAAAAATCATACTAAATATAGCTAACGCTAACATTGTCTCAATAAGCGAAAAACCTTTTTCTTTATTTAACTGCGACTCTTCCTGAACCAAGATAGACATAAAGTGCCCTATTCCCTCCTATATAATCATAAATAATTTTCCCAACATAGGATGCATTGCCATTTTCATTAAATGCAATTCGGTTTACAGTAGAATTCTTATTCAATTTCATGGATTTCGGCATATCTCTCACAAATAATTTTTTATCACTGCTTACGATTTTAGCTGTATATGTATGTAGTTTAAAATTAAATTCAATGGCTGTCTTTGTTTGATTATTCAACGCATACTTTTGAATCAATAAGGAATCATTAACTAATTGATCAAAAAAATGATTTATTTCCTGATTTTTCATCCCCTTTTCACCATAAGACAAAGCAAGGGAACCGAGTAGAATTGTTATAACTAAAACGAGTAGGAGTTCTACAAAAGCAAACCCATGCTGTTTTTTATTCATTCACAATTACTTCTCCTTGTGAAATAATAATTTCTTTTCCTTTGCAACTTCGCTTTTGAGATTCCCCTTTTAAATATCCCCCATCCTCTAATTCCGTTATAGACTCTGGATACTTACCTAAATCTATTTTATAGGCTTCCACTTGGCCTTGCGCCATCTTAATATAGGCATCGCATCCCTTATCCTCCACCGTAGCAAAATGTTTCGTCACATTCGGGATAGAGATCAAAATTAAGACAGATATTATAAATAATACAATTAGCATTTCCACGAGCGTAAATCCTTTTTCTTTCAATTTCCTCACTCCTTAAACATAATTAATCATGTCATACATTGGAAGCATGATTGATATATAAGCCCCTAAAATACAAAGAGCAATTACACAAAACAATATGGGCTGCATAATTTGCAATGCAATTTCTACACGATTCCCCATTCTTTCTTCCATAAATTCCCCTAATATCAATAATTCCTTCCCTAAGTTGCCACTTTGCTCCCCATGAATAACAAAGGAGTAAAATGCAGAATCAACATAACGATTCAGTAAAATAGCATCTGATAATGCCTCTCCTTGTGCAATCTCTTTCAAAAATAAATCCGCATTATACGCTACTAATTGTTGATGTGGCTGTTGCTTTAATAACGACAATGCATTTTGCAATGACAAGCCACCTTCTAATAGTGACCCTAACTCAAAAGCTAATTGCTTCGTTAGCTGTAGCTGTAGAATTCGTTTCAAAAATGGAATTTTATAATACAGTAATAATCGCTCACCAGCTTTCTTTTTTTCAGCATAATGCTTAAAGAACAGCGCGATACATATTCCAAGAATCAATAAAACAATTAAGTAATCTGGCAAATGTAACAATATTGAAGAAATTTTTAATTCCAACTGGCTTTCCGAACCTCTTCTATTAAACATTTCCTTCATATTTGGTAAAAAAAATTGACGAAAACAGACAAACAGGATAATTAAAAATAGGAAAAGAAATAGAGGATATGAGGCTAATTTAATCAATTGTTCCTTACTTTTAGCTTTATTTTTCATCATTTTCGCAATTAAAAACAAGCCCTCTACAAGTGAACCACTTTGCTGTGCTACAAATAAAGTCATTAAATATTGCTCATCTATTCCTAAAAAGCGCAATACATCTTCCAGAGATTTTCCTTCCCTTAATTGGTCTTCAATTAATACTTGAATATTATCTATATGTTGTAAATGATGCGGAATAAGCATGCTAACCGCGTCTCCAAATGAATAGCCATCTTGCAATAATGCGCCAAACTTCTCTATGAAACTCGCCTGCACTTTATACGGTAATAAAGGCTTATGGCGTCGTAAGAATATTGGCAAGTATTTGCCCATGTTGAACACCCTTTGTCACTTGATACGCGATGGTTTCATCCGTTGGCATAGAGAAATTCTCTTGGTGCTTTAACGCGTCAAAAGCTTCTAGCAGCAAATGATCATCCATTATTTCAAATAATGCGGTCAATTCACGATTTTCTTGCTGCTTATTCACTAGAGATTGTGTAACAATGCTTAATACGGTTTGCTGCAATTCTACCTGCGATACACCTAAATCCATGAGACGATGTAAACAACCAAAACTGTCTTTTGCATGAATCGTTGTAATGACTAAATGGCCTGTTAACGCCGCTTCAATAGCAATTTTAGCTGTTTCGCTATCTCTTATCTCACCTATCATAATAACGTCGGGAGAGTGTCTTAAAATAGCTTTTAACCCGATAGCATATGTAACACCTGATTTTTCATTTACTTGAACTTGAAGCATTTGGTTTTGATTATTTTCTACTGGGTCTTCTAGAGAAATAACATGTTTAGATAATTGATTTGAACAGTAGTTTAATAAAGAATACATCGTCGTTGATTTCCCACATCCAGTAGGACCACAAAAGAAAATGATTCCTTGATTATTTTGAGCTAATTTTTTTAATTTACTGACTGCCGACATTGAAAAGGCAATTTCCTCAAGATTTTTCGCTACATCTTGTAGCATTAAGCGAATAATAATGCTTTCATTTAGTGTGACTGAAGGTAATGTAGATACACGGCATGAAATAGTTTGTACGCCTTCTACATATTCAAATGACCCACTTTGTGGCCTTCTTCTCTCCGAAATATCTAAACCCGATTGATACTTAAGATGTGAAATCATTTTATCGCCTAATTTCAACGGAATTTCTCCTGTCGCAATGGAACGATTATATTTTCTAAAATACACGCTGTATGCTTCTTTAGTTGGTAATAAATGCACATCTGTTGCTTCAAAATCCAATGCTTTCTGCAATAATTGTAGACATTTTTTCTCAACTACACTTTCAAATTCCATGAAAACACCCCTTCTTCCTTGTTATTCTAGGGTCAGTATGCGGTGAATTTAGCTATTTCGCAAAACACTATTTTCACAAAAGACACAATTTAATTTCATCATTTACTATTAATAAGGTAGATAAATTCAGCGTTTTTGAGAATAAACAACTTGTATTTCTTATTTTACGAAAACGGAAGTTTTTAGTTTAAGGAAAAAGCTAATCATTTTTACTGAATATTGTTGTTTTTTGCACTATAATGGAAGTACTAGAAACTACGGAGGTGAATGGCTATGTTACATCCTTTAAAGATTACGAGCACATTATCCGATGACACTCGTTTTTCAATTTATCAATATATGCTCCAAGAAAAAGACTATTTTACCGTTCAAAAAATTGCAGAAAAATTTCAAATTCACCCGAACGTGGCACGTTTACATTTAACTAAACTAGATGAAATTAATGTCATTTCTTCTGAATATGAAAAAACAGGTAAAGGCGGTCGTCCAGGAAGAATTTATAAAGCGCTTGAAAGTGGCATTACTCTTTCATTTCCAAAAAGAAATTATGAGGAACTTTTATCTTGGGTTTTAGAAATATTGGATGAGATGGGACCTGATGCAATCGAAGTTGGCAAGCGAATTTGTTACCGCAAAGGTCAAAAAGAAATTCAACAACTTATTCAAGATAAAAGTTTGGATTTTGATATGCTTTCTTTTGAAGAAAAAGTGAATGTGATTACGGAAGCAGCCTCTTTAATCGGCTATGTGCCTGAAATTACAGTAAATGATAATGGTAAAAAATCAATTCGTTTTGCAGTCTATAATTGTCCTTACCACAATGAAATCGCTCAATATGCAAATTTCATTTGCTCATTACATGAATCATTTTTACGTGGCCAATTTGACGTCTTATTTGATGTTCATGACTTTGAACAATTCGAAAGTATGACAGATGGTTGCAAATACTGTTCATATAAAATTAATGTCACAAAATAGGCAATTTTATACGCCCTATGTTTCAATTGACACATTTTGGGATAAATAACAGTTTACATCCAGAACTTACATCTTATATAATGTAGTTGTATAGACTTCATATTGAAAGGAGGATTATCAAATGGACAAAATGTATAAGGTTATGGCCTTTTGGACAGGGATTTTCGCAGTAATGTTTTATTTAGGTGGAATGAATGAGGTTTCGTTATTATTTGTAGCTAATACTGGTTTCTTCCTTCTAGTTGGTTTCTTAAAACTTACGGAACGCATGTACATGTATATTTTTGGAGCTTATTTGATGGTTTTCTTCGCTGGTTTCTCATACTATACTACATTCCTGCAACTGCCAGGTGCAGGACATTAAAAGCTCTCTTTTGAGAGCTTTTTTCTTTTGTTTTATATCGTGTAAACACTATTGACACAGTGTATACTATCAGTTAAAATCATATGGTAGCTTAGCTTTATCCCTCCCATTTTATTAAATGAGAGTATAACCCCTAAATAAAAGGTTGTGCCACAAGCTGTTCCTCTAACTAGAGAGAGTTCGCTTGTAGCACAACCTTTTTTCATTTCAATGAAATCTTTTATAATCCTTTTAAAAAAGGATTCATTTTCATTTCATCTGCAATTGTAGTTGCTTCATCATGACCAGGGTAAATGATGGTATCTTCAGGCAAGTTAAGTAAATGCATTTGTATACTCTTTAACAATAGCTTTGTGTCGCCTCCGATTAAATCCGTACGACCAATACTTCCCTTGAATAAAGTATCCCCCACAAACGCGAGACGATCTTCATGAAATAGAAAGCTAATACTACCCGGAGAATGCCCAGGTGTGTGAACAACTTCAAAATTGAAGCTACCTACTGTTACCTCTTTAGAAGGGGTTAAAAACTCATCTGCTGACTTTACTTCATAATTAGGTAATTGAGCATACTTGGCTGAGCCATTTAACGTAGCATCCCCTAACCAGCTTTGCTCTTTTTTATGCATATAAACGGGTATACTAAATGTATCCCTTACTTCATCTACTGCTCCTATATGATCAAAATGAGCATGAGTAAGTAAAATTGCCTCAGGTGTTAGATTCGCTTTACGAATTTCTGAAATAATTTTCTTACCTTGTTCACCTGGATCAATAATTAAACATTGATGCTGTGCATTGGAAATAATGTAGCAATTTGTTTGTACTGGACCTAAAGCATATTTTCTTATATTTAACAATGGAATTCACCTCTTGCCTATTATACTTGATTTACAGGCAACTAAACTAGTATATCTTCTGTCAATACAAATAATCCATATA
>JAGHSJ010000144.1 GCA_018065935.1 Candidatus Kurthia equi | reverse complement strand
ATTTTAGATAGGTTTGAAGCTGAAAAAGTATGAATTAGTTATTTTAGTTATTATTTTTTAAAATAAGGTAAAAAGAATGTTGATTTAAAAGGATTTCAAGTTATGTTATCGAACGCATATGCGTTATAAAAGTTTACATATTAGTCGGAATACTCAGAATTATCAGTTGACTGGTGAAAAAATATGTGTAAAATATGGAATATAGAGTTGAAATGTTAGGAAAGCTAACATGGATGCCGAAAAATGAATTAGGGGGTTTTATTATGGAAGATGTGAACTTTTTAATGAACAGCGTTTGGACAATGTTAGGTGCAATCTTAGTAATTTTTATGATCGCTGGCTTTATCATGTTAGAAGCAGGTTCTACACGTATGAAAAATGCAGGGCATGTAGCTGGTAAAACAATTTTCACTTTCGGATTAGCTTCATTAATTTTTTGGGCAGTAGGTTATGGATTTATTTTTGGAGGAAATGCCAATTTCTTCGTAGGCATGACAGACTTTTTCTTCGATGGTAAAGAAGTAGAAGGTGCAAGTGTTTCAACTACAGTATTCTTCGTATTCCAATTAGCATTTGCGGCAATCTCAGTGACAGTAGCATTGGGTGGCTTCGCAGAACGTGCAAAATTCTCCGTATATGTACTCTTCACAATTCTTTTCGGTATTTTAGTATATCCAGTAGTAGCACATTGGATCTGGGGTGGCGGTTGGTTAGCTGCAGACGGTGCACAAGATTTCGCTGGCTCAACAGTCGTTCACTTAACAGGTGCGATGGCAGCATTAGCAGCTACAATCTTATTAAAACCGCGTATTGGGAAATTTAATAAGGATGGTTCATCAAATAATATTGCTGGCCACAACCAAGTATATACTGCATTAGCAGTACTTATTCTTTGGGTAGGTTGGTTTGGTTTCAATGCTGGTTCAACAGTATCAGTTGATGGCGCATTCTTTGGTTTCGTTGCATTAAATACAAACTTAGCAGCAGCAGCAGGTGCAGTAGCGGCAACATTAATTTCTTGGGTTGTTTTAGGAAAACCAGATATTCCGATGATTTTAAATGGTGCGTTAGCAGGTTTAGTAGCAATTACAGCTTCATGTGCATTTGTTGATGTATGGGCTTCGGTTGTTATTGGTTTTATCGCAGGAATCGTTTGCTTCTACGGTGCAAAATTCCTTGAATCACGCCGCATTGATGATCCGATTTTTGCTCTATCAGTTCATGGTATTCCTGGTATTTGGGGGACAATTTCAACAGGTTTCTTCGCAACACCTGAATTGGCTTCAGTTGGTAAAGCAGGATTATTCTACGGTGGCGGTTTTGAACAATTAGGTGTTCAAATTATTGGAGTAGTAGCAGGTGGTGGATATGCATTTGCCGCTTCATTTATTATCCTATTCGTTATGAAAAAAGCAATGGGTACATTACGTGTATCTGCTGAGGAAGAAATCATGGGTCTTGATTTAAGTGAACATGGTAGCTTTGGTTATCCTGAACAAATGAAGGAATATGAGGAAGCTTTGAAAAAAGAATCAATTACGCCAAATTTAGGACGTGAATAAGTGGAAGCTTATTTCGATATTCATAATTGGATGCAGCAAAGGCTACAAGATGAAGTGAGTATCCAGTCATTAAATACGATATATGATCAAGCGATGATACGTGTTGTCGAAAAAGCTTTGCAAGAATTTTCTCCACCACCTTGTAATTTTTCCTGGTTTGTACTAGGGAGTGGTGGTAGGAGAGAACTTGTTTCTACAAGTGATCAAGACCATGGCATTATTTTTGAAGAAACAGGCCATGAACATTATTTTCAAAAGCTTGGACAAACAATTTCGGATGGTCTATTTGCTTTAGGTTTTGCCTATTGTGAAGGGAAAGTAATGAGTAGTGAACGGCAATGGTGTAAATCGGTGGACGAGTGGAAGGCTCAAATTAGTGAATGGAGAGCTTCGGAGGATTTAAAAGATATTCGCCATATGCAAATGATAATCGATGCTCGGATGGTGTATGGTTCGGAAGCGTTAGAGAATCAAATGAAGGACATCATTTTTCCAATTGAACAAAAATTATTGGAGCTTCTAGCGACAAATATGTCTTTACTAAAAAAAGGACTTACACCACTGGGGCAACTTATTGTAGACCAACAACAGCGTTTTGATTATAAAAATTGTATTTATGTGCCTTATGTAAATGCGGTTCGTTTATTAAAGTTACAAGGGAAGCCGATAGATGAGTCATTGTATGAAGCAGTTATGAAATTTCGGCTTTTTGAACATCCACTAATAAAGGTAAATCAAGAAAATAAAGCACAATTAAAAGTGTTAACCAAAGCAGTGAAAAAACTACACAATGAAGTGATAACTCATATAGGAATAAGGTGTTGAAGATGAAATTTGAAGGTTTCTCACATTTATTTAATGGTGTCATGAATAAACGCAGTCTCGACCGTATGAATGAGTTGCAGTCAAAGGAACAGGTAGCGTATCTACGTCGCCTCGAAAAAGCAGTGCGCTTAGAAAAAGATTTTGATCGTCCTTTTAGCGAAGTGGAATTTGTCGTTGTGGATTTTGAAACAACAGGATTTGAAGCGACGAAAGGTGACGAAATTTTGTCGATTGGAGCTGTAAAGGTTAAAGGAAATAAATTAACAACTTTTCAATTTTATTCATTAGCCCGTATACAAGGTTGGATACCGCCAAACATTGAACAATTAACATCCATATCGAATAAGGAAATTGCAAATGCACTTCCTTTACGAGATGTTTTAACTGAGTTCATGCGCTTTGTAGGAGAGAGCACATTGATTGCACATCATGCACATCATGAACGAAGCTTTCTAGAAACCTATTATTATAAATGCTTTCAAAAGAAACTTCAGCATCGTATAGTGGATACTTCATTTGCTTTAAAGGCATGTGATGTAATGAATCCTTTTGCATCTTTAGATGAAACATGCGAACTATACGAAATTCCTATTATGAATAGACATCATGCGTTGGGAGATGCTTACCTCACAGCCGAGCTGTGGATAAAACTTGTTCATCAATTGGAGGAACGAGGGGTAAATAATCTTGAACAGTTATATAGCTATTTTGCTCAAAAATAGCGATAACCTTATGAGTGGGCATCTATCATCACATACGATAGTATAAGGAGTGACAATAGATAAGGAGTGATGAAGATGTATCGTAGAATAGAAGATTTTATCGCTGACTGGAATGAATCATCGGCTGGCACATTAAAAGCCATCAGAGCACTTGAGGATGATAAATTAAATCAAGCAATCGTTGTTGGACACAGTACTTTAGGTTGGTTATCTTGGCATTTAGTTGGCGCAATGAGTTTTTTTGGAGCTTCGGCTGGTTTACTAGTTCCTATTCAAGGACGTCCTGATGAACAACCGACTACAGTAGAAGAATTAGCTCAAGGCTATGAAAAAAATGCAGCTGAAATTGTGGAAGGTGCAACTAAATTCACGGATGCTGATTTAGAAAAATATGTAGATGCCTTCGGTCAAAGACAACAGATTGGTAAATTACTTCGTAAAATGATAGATCACCAAACACATCACCGAGGTCAAATGACCGTATTGATCCGTCAAGCAGGATTGATAGTACCACCAATTATGGGACCAACGCAGGAAATGTCTCGAAAATAATATGCAAAAAATGAAACATGCCACTCAGCTATTACGTAGATAATAGTTAGTGGCATGTTTTTTAGTTTGTTTGGGTTTTTAAAAATTGTTCAAGTTCATTAAATGTTTGTTTAGCTTGAGGTAAATCCATCATAAATTGATATTCATGCCCTAAAGAAGCTTCTGAAGTAGGGTAGAAAACACGCGTAACAGGGACATCATAGCTAGTTAGAATCTGAGCTAACTTAACCCCGTGTTCTTCAAATGAACCAGTATTACCATCTGTGATAAAAGTAGGTATATAGTTTTTAGAAATGGTATCAGTTAAAGAAGCAAGCTGTGTACTAGGTGAATTCTGCCAATCTCGTTCTCCGATATAAGCCCATCCAGCACGTTGCATAAAGAATGAAATTAGGCGATTTGAACTTAATGAATCGAGGGCGGATAAATCATAAGGGCCACAAAAAAGAAGTGCGCCTCGCAACGTATTCGCTGGAATTGCGGCTTGTAAATCCACTTTTCTTGCATAATCGGCATCCACTTGAATGTTGATATATTGTCCAGCTATTTGAGCCCCTGCTGAATCCCCTGCGATAAATAACTGATCTAAGTTTAAATTATATTTTTGTGCGTATTTTTTCATATATGCATAAACTTCATCCATTTGTTTTAGCGGAGTAGGGTATGTAGCACTAGGCGCTAACTCATAGTTCATATTGATAACTGCATAGCCTTTTGCAGCAACTTGTGTAGCATATTCCGTGATATCCTTTTTATCTCCTCCAACATAAGCCCCACCATGTACCCATAAGATTGTTGGAAGTGGCTTACTTTGTTCTTTGGGAACCACAATATCTAATTGACCGTCTTCATATTTGGACGTATAGTTCAAATTATCGAAGCTCATCGTTTGAGCTTTTATTTTTTCATAGTCATCAGGAGGAACAGCAACCCCTTCTTTGAAGAGTTGTTTGATGACCATTGATGCAGGTTTTGGCGAAAAATAACTGTATGCACTTATAATTGCAAGAAGTGAAGCGCCTGTAATTAATATTTTTTTTAATAAAGACATATAGAACCTACTTTCATAAATTGGATTGTTTTTATATGACATAATCTTAAAAGGAGGACGAACATGTCACAGCATACAAATGTAGAGGTGAAAAAATTGTCGAAAAGGAAAAAACTTTTACTTGGTTTAATCGTACTATCTCTTATTGAAATTATCTATTTTTATTTTATGGCAAAACCATATAATTTTTTAAATGGGCTTGATAATTTTATTGTGTATATTGTTGGGGGAAATATCGCTTTTTACATTGCATACTTTCTTTTATTGGAACAAAGTAATATACGCAAAAAATTCATGTTAATTATGATTGGTTATGTATTACTAATAGTCGCGCCATTTTTCTTTCATTCAAAAATACCGAGCACGAATATGGAAGATGCACAAAATTTAATTATACGCTCAGAAGGTGGAAAAGTCGTCAAAGATCGTGATTATGCGAATACGATTCGCACATATGAGGGACAAGAGGTATATTTAATTACGATAGAGAAAAATAAAAAAATATATCGATTTGCATTCGACCCAGAGAATCAACGTTATTATTCATTTTAATCGGTAAAAGGGGGATATTAAAATGACTGGACATCTTTTTACACTGACGGCCGAGTGGCCAGGAGGAAGAAATGCTGTTGGAACGATTGATGCAGGTAAATTAAAAACACAGATTTCAATACCAGAAGAAATGATGGGACCTGGAATAGGCACGAATCCAGATGAAATGTTACTAGGAGCAGCCGCTACATGCTATCTTATTACATTAGCTGCTATGCTTGAACGTGCGCATATTCAACCGGAAAAGCTTACGTTAACGTCTGAAGGGCTAGTCACTGTAGTAAATGGTGTGTTCACCTATGAGAAAATTACACATCGTCCGGTAATTGTCTTGAAGCAAGATGCGTCTGATAGAGATATTACAAAGGTGCAAAAGTTGGCGGAAAAGGCTGAACAAACATGCATGATTTCGAAGGCAATCCGAGGGAATGTAGAAGTAGAATTGCATATTACGATTAAATAGAAACGAAGGAGCAGACCAAAATTAGGGATGCTCCTTTTTGTTTGCTATAATAGTAAAGATAATGTAACGAAGAGGAGAACACAATGACACAACCACATATTATGCTAGTTGATGGGATGGCGCTATTATTCCGTTCATTTCATGCAACTGCACCAATGAATCAATTTTTCAGAAAACAAGATGGAACACCAACAAATGGTGTTCAAGGATTTGCACGACATGTATTAAGTGCACAATCTATTATTAATCCTACACATATGGCAATCTGTTGGGATATGGGCTCTCAAACTTTTCGTAATGAATTATACGATGGTTATAAAGCGAATCGACCTGCACCCCCAGATGAAATGATTCCTCAATTCGATTTAGCTCGTCAGATTTCTGAATCAATTGGTTGGAAAAACTTTGGTATTAAAGGCATGGAAGCAGATGACTTGATTGGCTCTCTTGTAGAAAAATGGAAAGACCAAGCGAAAATCACCGTTGTGAGTGGAGACAAGGATTTACTGCAATTATTAAATCCAAATACGACAATTGCTTTAACTAAAAAAGGCTATTCAGAATACAATCCATACACAATGGAACGCTTTGTAGAAGAATATGCAATTAAGCCTGAGCAATTTGCTGATGTGAAA
Source organism: Candidatus Kurthia equi (assembly GCA_018065935.1). GTDB lineage: Bacteria > Bacillota > Bacilli > Bacillales_A > Planococcaceae > Kurthia > Kurthia equi. The sequence continues at coordinate 26,113 of JAGHSJ010000144.1, read as the reverse complement.
GCATTCATGGGTGATTCAAGTGATGGTTATCCAGGGGTTAAAGGAATTGGGCCTAAAACGGCACTTCAACTCATTCAAAAATATACAAGCGTTGATGGCGTGTTGGCTGCCATTGAGGAGTTAACTCCTGGGCAACGTAAAAAAATTGATGCTGATCGCGAAATTTTACGCGTGTCATTAGAACTGGCACGTATTAAAACAGATATTGAAATTGAAACTACTATTCCTGATTTAAACTTACCTACATGGGATGCAGAAATAAAAAATGAACTACTTGCGCAAGAGTATTCATTAGTTGTGCGCCATGCAACTTCTTTATTTCGTTAAGTATTCATCACGAAACTAATCAAATAAAAAAGGTTTGATTCATCCATTGCGGAAGAGTCAAACCTTTTATTTATGCTTTGATTTCCATACGATCGAGTACATAATGATTGAAATCATGTAAATCTCCTTCTTCTATAAATGTAATCGAATGCTGTATACCTTCGTGAAGTAATGATAATTGAGAAGGTAAAATGTCTACTGAATCAATTTTATAATAATCAAGAGCGGAGAAAGAATGATCGATTTCTTCGGAATAAAAACAAATTCGTTCGTTTGTAGCACATAAAATGCCTTTTATTGGGATGGAATTTTCATTTTCAAGTTCTTGAAATGTTCCAAACAAACTTTTTTGTATGCGTTCTCCCTTATTAAGTAAAGGTGTGATTTTTCTAAGGTTATTTTTAATATTTTCCATATAACCACCCTTTCAAATAAACTATATCTAATCATTATATACCTTTTATTTACTTTTTTGAAACTAAAAGGTTTTTGTAGGCGGAGAAAATCACAAATCATTTGTTCGAAGGATTTGTGATTTTATTTTTTATTTATATTATGCTGTTGTAGAAAAAGGTTTCTGCCTTTTTTTAAGGACATATTGCATAAATTTAACAGGGCAACCTTCTTCAATATGAGAAATAGTTAATCGTTTCTCTTTGATGAAAATGATACTTTCTTTTCCACTTAGGTTCCGTTCTCTATGGTAGATGGCTTGAATATCGCAGTAACTAATTTCTTCACAATAGAAATTTTCTTCGACAAGTGAACAAATATAAATACGAGCATTCGTCGCAACAATTAATGAGGAAGCCTTGAAAAGAGAAGGAATATTTTCATTCGCGTGTAAACCATACATATATTCCATAATTGTTTCACCATGTGCTAATTTTAATAATAAATAATGTTCTAATTGTTGTATCGTTCCCATGCGCACGACACCTCTCCTAGTTTTTATCTATATACCTTAAATTAGTGAGGAGTAAACTTTATATAGGATGGATTTTTATGAAAGTTAGGGCATGTTTGCTATCTTCATAGAGGACATGTTGACGCTGACTTGGACGACTTGGTGAACCCAAATCTTCCACAATTAAATAGAGCTGATTGAGATGGATTTTATAATCAACTAAGACAGTCCAATGATAATCAAAATGGGGTTTACGCCAAAATTTACGATTAAAATAACGATCGAACTTTACGGCAACTAAATGCTGTCGATCAATTTCCTGTAAGGCATCATTTAAAGTTGTTTTTTTTACAATCCAATTAGACCCTAATAATTTTGGTAGATAATAAAGTAAAAAGTGGCTAGGCAATCCTAAACGTGTGCAATGCAGCTTTTTGTAAAGCATGTTGATTGAAAAATTTTGTTCCATATAAAATTCTAAAATGGAGGCAACTGCAGTAGGTCCACAGGCAGAAGATTGCCATGGAGTATTGACATGTGGTTCGTACTGACAACGACATGAAAAATTTGAATTAGTCATATATTTTCTTCATGGGTGCAACGAAATTTAAATCTCTGGCAACTTTATGTATGGCTATTTTGTAGCTTGAATAAGTTTCTAGTTCATCCATAAATCCTGAGCTTACTAAAGATAATACAACTTCTGGATGGAATCCAGAATAAATTGGACGAATGCCAATCATTTGAAGTGTTTTGTTTAATTTTTCTAACGTATTTGATAGTTCCATGGAGTCGATAAATTGAATGTTTTTTGGTGTAATACCAGTGAAATCAAAAATAATAATTTTAATTGAATGATGTAACTCTATATATTTGACTATTTTTTCTTCGATTGCTTGGTTACGAGCTGTGAAAAGATGGTCATTTAAAGGAACGAGCAAAGTGTTGTCAACAAAGGTTTCTATTAAAGGAACGGTCATTTCACTAATGATGGATTTATAAAAATTAATTTCTTTTTGTAATTCAGCTATTTGCTCCTGCGTATCATTGGACATAAATCTCACTCCCCAGACTTTTTGTATAGTATAATAGAAAATGACAAATATAGGAAGTTTTTAAGGGGTAATTCATTTATTTTAGGAAATAAAAATAAAAAGGTCTGAATGACGTAATTACGTCGTTCAGACCTTTTTAGTGAGGAAGATTAAATTTGTGAATCTAGGTATTCTGTAACTTGTTCTGGAGATTTAGCATTTGCACTATGTAAGTGTGCAAGTTTTTCGCCATTTTGGAAAATAAGTAGGCTTGGAATACCCATTACATCATATTTATCAGCAAGTTCTGGTAACTCGTCGCGATTTAATTCATACCAGTCGAATTGTGTATATTGTTCGATAATTGGATCAATAAACATATTCATACGTGTACAATCTGGGCACCAGCCTGCGTAAAATTTAACTAGCACTTTTTGATCAGTAGAAATTAGTTCGTTGAATTGTTCAGTTGTTGTAATTGGTTTCATTTTATGAAATCCCTCCTAATATAGTAAGTTTACAATGTTTTTGAAAAAAGTGACAGTAAGTTGTTTTATAAAAGTTAGGTATACAAGAATGTTGTTCTAAATAGAAAATTCATACTTTTATTAGAAAAAAAGAATTTTTTCGTTGCAATCGTTTTCAACATAGCATAAAATATGGTTATAAAGCCATTGGCTATTTTTTTTACATTAAAAATGAATGATTATTCATTCAAGGTGGAAGGGGCGAGTTGTTCATGGTAAGAAGTATTCAGAAAGCCGCTGTTTTAGGATCTGGAGTAATGGGGTCTGGAATTGCAGCACATCTTGCAAACTGTGGAATTGAAACGTATTTATTCGATATTGTACCGCCAGCTCTTACAGATGATGAGAAGACGAAGGGATTAACTTTAGAAAATCCAGCGATTCGTAATAAATTCGCAAATACAGCTGTACAAAAATTACTTAAGCAAAAACCAGCACCGCTAACTACAAAAAGAAGTCTAAGCCTCATTCAAACAGGAAATTTAGAAGATGACTTACATAAGTTATCTGAAGTGGATTGGATTATTGAAGTAGTAACTGAAAATCTTGAAATTAAAAAATCATTATATGAAAAAGTAGACAGTGTACGTAAACAGGGGGCAATCATTAGCTCAAATACTTCAGGTATTAGCATTAATGAAATGGCAGAGGGACGTTCAGAGGATTTCCAAAGACATTTCCTAGGCACACATTTCTTTAACCCGCCACGCTACTTAAAATTATTAGAAGTGATTCCTTCGACACAAACAGATAAAGAAGTAGTCGAATTTATGAAGGAATTTAGCGAAGACAAATTAGGTAAAGGTGTCGTAATCGCAAAAGATACACCAAACTTTATTGCGAATCGCATTGGCACATATGGTCTGTTGAAAACATTGCAAGTGATGCGTGAAAAAGGTTATTCAGTGGGGGAAGTGGACTCAGTAACTGGCCCGGTAATCGGACGCCCGAAATCAGCAACATTGCGTACATTGGATGTAGTTGGTTTAGACACATTTATTCACGTAGCTAATACGGTGTATAACAAAACAACGGGTGAAGAACAGACCGTATTTGCGGTTCCTGAATACCTACAAAAAATGGTGGATAACGGTTGGTTAGGTGCTAAATCAGGACAAGGTTTCTTCGTTAAAAAAGGGAAAGAAATTTTAGAACTGAACTTGGATACATTTGAATATGAACCATCTAAAAAATTGAAAACGCCTTCAATGGAATTAGCGAAGCAACAAAAAGGCTTAGCGAATCGTGTGAAAGCTTTAATCTATGCAGAAGATCGTGTAGGCGACTTACTATGGAGCGTGCTTATGCCAACAATCGTTTACTCGGCTGAAATGTATGGTGAAATTGCTGATAGTGTTGTTGCAATGGATGAAGCAATGCGTTGGGGCTTCGGTTGGTCACAAGGACCGTTTGAAATTTGGGATGCGATTGGCGTAGAAAAATCTATTGAGAAAATGAAGGCAGAAGGGGTAACGATTCCAGCGTTTGTCCAAGGTCTTTTAGATAAAGGATTTACTACTTTCTATAAAGAAGTAGATGGCGTTCCTTCCTATTACAATGGAACGGCTTATGTGGCAATCCCTAAAAATGCAAAAGAGATTAATTTAAAGCAATATAAAAAGCAACATGGCGTGCTGAAATCAAATGCAGGAGCAAGTGTTATTGACTTCGGTGATGGTGTTCTTCTATTAGAATTCCATTCAAAATCAAATTCACTTGGTTTAGATATTATGCAAATGCTGACATACGCAATGGACTTACTAGATGCATCAGATGATTACAAAGGACTTGTAATTGGTAACCAAGGGAAGAACTTCTCAGTAGGTGCAAATCTTGGCATGATCCTAATGGAAGCACAAGACGACAATATTTTTGAGTTAGACTATATCGTTAAGCAATTCCAACAAGGAACTTTACGCATCAAATACAGCAATAAGCCAGTTGTTGTTGCACCGTTTGGTATGACACTTGGTGGTGGTGCAGAAGTTTGCTTACCAGCTGCGCATATCCAAGCGACAACAGAAACGTATATGGGTCTAGTTGAAGCAGGTGTAGGACTACTACCAGGCGGTGGTGGTAATAAAGAACTGTATATGAAACATCTAAAAGGCTTACCAAATGGTGTAGAGGTAGATTTAATCAATGTAGCTGCTTCTGTATTTGAAAAAATTGCGACAGCGAAAACATCGATGTCAGGTGAAGAAGCACGTGATAATAACTTCTTAAACTTTACAGATGCAGTAAGTGTGAACCCAGATCATCAATTATATGATGCAAAACAAGCGGTACTAGGTTTATACCAAGCAGGTTATAAAGCACCTGCACGTGAAAAAGTGCCAGTATCAGGTTCTCCGGGCTATGCAGCCATGTTATTAGGTGCTGACGGTATGTTGAGATCAGGTTTTATCTCACCATATGATATGGAAATTGCAAAGAAAATTGCGTTGGTATTATCAGGTGGGAAAATTCCATATGGCTCATTAGTTGATGAACAGTATTTATTAGATTTAGAACGTAAAGCATTTTTAGAGCTAGTTGCTCATCCAAATACACAAGCGCGTATGCAACATATGCTTGTAAAAGGAAAACCATTACGTAACTAATAGGGGGAATCTTTCATGCGTGAGGCAGTGATTGTTGCAGGTGCTAGAACACCTGTTGGAAAATCCAAAAGAGGTTCATTAAAAAACGTCCGCCCAGATGATCTTGGTGGCTTAGTTGTAAAAGAAGCGTTAAAACGCTCGAATTATACAGGCGAAGTGGAAGATTTAATCATGGGTTGTGCGATGCCTGAAGCAGAGCAAGGCTTGAATGTAGCACGTAATATCGGGGCACTAGCAGGCTTACCAGACACAACTTCAGCGATTACAGTCAATCGTTTTTGTTCATCAGGTCTACAAGCGATTGCCTATGCAGCCGAAAAAATCATGCTAGGACATGCGACTGCAATTATTGCAGGTGGTGTGGAATCTATGAGTATGATTCCAATGACGGGAAATGTCCTTCGTCCAAATGCAAAATTAGCAGAAGAAGCACCCCAGTATTATATCGGTATGGGGCACACAGCAGAAGCTGTCGCTGTTAAATACGGTGTAACTCGTGAAGAACAGGATGCATTTGCAACGCGTTCACATGAATTAGCTGAAAAAGCAATCAAAGAAGGAAAATTTGTCGATGAAATCGTTCCAGTAGATGTTTTAGAACGCTTTGTTACGGATGCGAATGAGTTGAAGGAAAAAGCCTTCACATTTGATACAGATGAAGGGGTTCGTCCAGGAACTTCTGTTGCGACATTAAGTAAATTACGCCCAGCCTTCAATAGTAAGGGCAGCGTAACTGCTGGTAACTCTTCACAAACATCGGATGGTGCTGCTGCAGTATTAGTGATGGATCGTGAAGAAGCAGAGTCTCAAGGCTTACAACCACTAGCGAAATTTTTAGGATTTGCAGTTGGTGGTGTTCCACCAGAAATTATGGGGATTGGGCCAGTTGTAGCTGTGCCAAAAGCATTGAAAATTGCAGGTTTATCAGTCGAAGATATCGATTTATGGGAGATTAATGAAGCCTTCGCCTCTCAATCGATTCAGGTTGTGAAGGAATTAGGCATTGATTTAGATAAAGTGAATGTAAATGGTGGGGCAATTGCTTTAGGTCATCCACTAGGTGCAACTGGTGCAATTCTTACACTAAAACTGTTACATGAGTTAAAACGCCAAGGTAAAAAATACGGTGTTGTAACAATGTGTATCGGTGGCGGTATGGGCGCAGCTGGCGTATTTGAAATGCTTTAAAAAGTAGAGAGCGTATGGCGCTCTCTATCAATAACATATAATCTGAGGAGGAATTTATCATGACAGAAAATATCACAAATGAAGTAATTAAAGGCGGAAGCTTCTTAACAGAGGACATTACATTTGATCGCGTATTCACACCTGAGGATTACACAGATGAGCAACTAATGATTGCGAAAACAACAGAAGACTACCTGAAAAATGAAGTGCTACCATTAGTACCAAAATTAGAAAATCATGAATTTGATAACTCAGTAAGCTTATTGAAAAAAGCAGGCGAATTAGGCTTATTAGCAGCTGATGTACCTGAAGAATATGAAGGCTTAGGATTGGATAAAATTTCATCTGCTTTAATTACGGAAAAAATGGCGCCAGCTGGCGGTTTCTCAATCACACATGGTGCACATGTTGGGATTGGTTCATTACCAATCGTATTATTCGGTAATCACGATCAAAAATCGAAATACTTACCAAAATTAGCTTCTGGTGAATTATTAGCAGCTTATGCATTAACAGAGCCAGGTTCAGGTTCAGATGCATTAGGCGCTCGTACAGTAGCGAAGTTAAATGAAGCAGGTACACACTATATTTTAAATGGTGAAAAACAATGGATTACAAACTCAGCATTTGCGAATGTATTCATCGTATACGCAAAAATCGACGGTGACAAATTCACTGCATTTATTGTAGAACGTGATTATCCAGGCGTTTCAACTGGTGCAGAAGAGAAGAAAATGGGGATTAAATCATCTTCTACTCGTACACTAATTTTAGAAGATGCAGAAGTACCTGTAGAAAACCTATTAGGTGAAATTGGTCGCGGTCATATTATCGCTTTCAATATTTTAAACATCGGTCGTTACAAATTAGGAGTAGGTGCTGTCGGTGCATCAAAACGTGCATTAGAATTAGCTATCACTTACACGAATGAACGTAAACAGTTCGGCACAGCTATTTCTTCATTCAATTTAACAAAAGAAAAATTAGCGACTATGGCTGCACATCTTTATGCATCTGAGTCATTAATTTATCGTACAGTGGGTTACTTCCAAGATCGTATGAGCCAACTGTCTGCTGAAGAAGTAAAAGATGGGAAAGCCGTAGCAGCAGCTATAGCTGAGTATGCAATTGAATGTTCAATTAATAAAGTATTCGGTTCTGAAACATTAGATTTCATTGCAGATGAAGCTGTTCAATTACATGGTGGTTATGGTTATATGCAAGAATATGAAGTAGAGCGTATCTACCGAGACTCTCGTATTAACCGTATCTTTGAAGGGACAAATGAAATTAATCGTCTAATCGTACCAGGTACATTCATGAAGAAAGCAATGAAAGGTGAATTACCACTATTACAACAAGCACAAGCTTTACAAGGTGAATTATTAGCAATGATGCCAGAAGAAATCGGCGATGCACCATTAGCAAATGAAAAACACTTAGTGAAAATGGCGAAGAAAATTGCTTTATTAGCAGCTGGTACGGCAGCCATGACTTACGGGACAAAACTTGAGCAAGAACAAGAAGTACTTGTGAATATTGCCAATATCGCGAACCAATTATTTGCATTAGAATCAGTTGTTTTACGTACTGAAAAAGCAATCGCAGCTGTCGGGGAAGAAAAAGCAACACAAAAAATCCTTTACACACAAATCTTTGCACAAGAAGCATTTGCTGAAATTGAAAAAGAAGCAAAAGATACATTAGTCGCGGCTTCTACAGGTGATGATTTACGTATGATTCTATCAGCACTTCGTAAATTAACACGCGCAACACCAGTAAATACAATTCCACTAAAACGCCAAGCAGCAGACAAGCTAATCGAAGCACAAAAATTCACAGTCTAGGTAATCTTTCGTCTCGTTCAACTTCGGACGTCAAAAAGGATTCTGACAAGTTTCGGATTAAAACAAAGTAAACGGTCAAGTGTGGTGAAAACTACACTTGACTGTTTTTTGTATTATAACAATGACTTAAAATTTGCAATTGCAGCTTTGCCTCCCTACAATAAAGACAAGTAAGAATGAAATGGAGAGAAAACAATGACTGTAACTGTTTATCATTACCCAAAATGCACGACTTGTCGTAAAGCGCTTGCTTGGTTTAAAGAAGAAGAAATTGATGTTGTAGCAAAAGATATTGTTACAGAAACTCCAACGGCAGAAGAGTTAAAAGCCATTTACACAGTAGCTGGTGCGCCATTGAAAAAATTCTTTAATACATCAGGTTTAAAATATAGAGAGTTAGGTTTAAAAGATCGTTTAGCAGAAATGTCTGAGGAAGAACAATTTAAGTTATTAGCTTCTGATGGAATGTTAATTAAACGTCCATTAACTTTTGATGGAAAATCAGCAACGTTCGGTTTTAAGGAGTCTGAGTTCGTAGAAAATTGGAAAAACGACTAAAATAGCTTGTTTTTCCGTACGAAAAATGTAACAATGGTAATGAAAATACTATACATATTTTATGGAGGGGTTATTAAAAATGAGTATTCCAACTAATTTACGTTTCACAAAAGAACATGAATGGGTGTTACAAGAAGATGGTAAAGTTCGCATCGGTATTACGGAATTTGCACAGTCTGAGCTTGGCGATATCGTATTCGTAGAATTACCAGCTGTGGGCGATGAATTAAAACTTGATCAACCATTTGGTAGTGTTGAATCCGTTAAAACAGTTTCTGAATTGTATGCACCACTTTCTGGTACAGTTGTTGAAATTAATGAAGAATTAGAAGATAGCCCTGAATTTGTTAACGAATCTCCATATGAAAAAGCATGGATGATTGCTATTGAACCAACAAATCCTGCAGAATTAGAAGCATTATTAACGCCAGAACAATATGAAGCACTTATTGCTGAATAAATCGTACTGAAGAAGTCGCTCTTAAAGGAGTGGCTTTTTTTGAGCTGTTTTATTTAATACTCTGATCAAATTATGGTATAAATATTACTAATAGGACTTACTGCAACAGCATAAATGATTCGTGGAGGGATTCCCTATGGTGACAGATAAAGTAATTGTTGTTGAGGGTAGACAGGATAAACTTCAGTTAAAACCACTATTTGCTGAACCCGTTGAGATTATTTGTACAAACGGAACATTTAGTCCAAGCCGTTTAGAGGAAATAATGCAGCCTTTTGAAGCATGTGAATTATATGCATTCTTTGATGCGGATGAAACTGGAGATAAATTGAGAAAACTGTATACGCGTGAATATCCCGAATCAAACCATTTATATACCTTACCATTTTATGGTGGTGTAGAAAGCACCCCACGTCATTATTTAGCAAAGATTTTAAAGGATGAGGGTTTTGCAGTAAAACCAGGATTTTTATTAGGTAAGGGATGAGTTAAATGCAAGAGTGGACAAGAGAACAGTGGGAAGAAAAACGAATAAATGGTGAGAAAGTTGCTTTCTATTTATATACGCCAATGTGTGGTACATGTCAGGTTGCTTCACGTATGATGGATGTAACTGAACAGGTAGTTAAGAATGTACCGATTGGTAAAGCAAATTTAAATTATATGGAGCAGTTAGCTTTTGATTATGAAATCGAAAGTGTGCCGTGTTTACTAATCGCGGATCATGGAGAAATTGTCGAAAAAGTATACGCATTCCAGTCCGTACCTAATTTGTTTGAAAAATTAGATAGAAAGTATTGACCTTTCTTTTCGTTGGTGGTAAAGTAGCAACATTAACTAAGAACTTAATATTCGTTTACTCTTATTTAGAGAGGTGGAGGGAAGTGCCCTATGAAGCCCGGCAACCGTCGCATGCTAGCATGTGAAATTGGTGCCAATTCACACAAGGTTTAGTTGCCTTGGGAGATGAGAGAACGGTTTAGCATATTTGTGTATGATTAAGCCCTTCTGCCATTTCAAGCAGGAGGGCTTTTTTGTTGAAAAAGTTCGGTAAGGTGGGAAAAATTTGATTCAATTAAATGATGTTACAAAACAGTACAAAACTTCAAATGGTCCCCTCACAGCCGTAAATCAAGTGAATCTAACAATCCAAGATGGAGAAATCTTCGGAATTATTGGATACAGTGGAGCAGGAAAAAGTACAATGATTCGCTTGTTCAATGGTTTAGAAAAACCAACATCTGGTTCAGTCATTGTAAATGGTGAGGACATTTCAAAAATTAAAGGTGCAAAACTTCGTAACGCACGCCATAAGATTAGTATGGTATTCCAGCATTTTAATCTTTTATGGTCACGCACTGTAGCAGAAAATATCGCATTTTCTTTAGAAATTGCAGGCGTGAAAAAAGAGTTGCGCCAACAACGAGTTGCAGAACTAATTGATTTGGTCGGCTTAACAGGTCGCGAAAAAGCGTATCCGTCGCAACTTTCAGGTGGACAAAAGCAACGTGTTGGTATTGCTCGTGCACTAGCAAATAACCCAGAAGTACTTCTATGTGATGAGGCAACCTCAGCACTAGATCCAGAAACTACCGATGCTATTTTAGATTTATTACGTAGCGTAAATGAAAAATTAAATATCACGATTATCTTAATTACACATGAGATGCATGTAATTCGTAAAATTTGTAATCGAGTGGCTGTAATGGAAGCTGGTAAAGTTGTTGAAGAAGGCGATGTATTACAAGTCTTCGAATCACCAAAAGCACCAGTAACACAAAAATTCGTTCAGCAAGTGACGGATACAGCGGGGCATAAAGAATCGATGCAACAAATGAAAGAGCAATACAATAAAGGAAAATTAATTAAATTATTCTTTGTTGGTTCTAAAACAGAACAACCCGTTATTACGCAATTGATTCGTAAATTTGATGTAGAAATCAATATCGTACATGGGAATATCTCTCCGACGAAAAGTGGTCCATACGGCACGCTAATCGTACAAGTTTCAGGTGAAGATGCTGACGTTGAAAAAGCAGTACAGTATTTAGCCGCTGAAGGAATTAAATCGGAGGTAATGTCACATGAATAATGAATCAGGGTTATTCCCAAACGTCGATTGGGCGGATATGTGGGAAGCGGTCGTTGATACGCTTTATATGACAGCCATTTCAACTGTGGCAACATTTGTTATCGGACTCGCACTAGGAATTCTGTTGTTCTTAACAGCCCCACATCAACTGTGGGCAAATAAGATTGTTAATTTTTTAACAGGAGCAGTAGTTAATATTTTCCGTTCGATTCCGTTTATCATTCTTGTTATTTTATTAATCCCATTCACAAGTTTCTTAATGGGTTCAATTCGTGGAGCAAATGCTGCGCTACCTGCATTAATTATTGGTGCTGCACCATTTTATGCGCGCATGGTATTAATCGCATTGAAAGAAATTGATAAAGGAGTTATTGAAGCGGCTCGCTCAATGGGCGCAACAACATGGACGATTATTTGGAAGGTGCTTATTCCAGAATCATTACCAGCCTTAGTATCAGGTATTACAGTAACAGCCGTAGCACTTATTGGTTATACGGCAATGGCAGGGATTATTGGTGCAGGTGGTTTAGGTTATCTGGCATTCATGGATGGTTTCCAGCGCTCCCAAAACGACGTGACATTTGTCGCAACTGTTTTAGTTTTAATCATTGTATTCATTCTTCAATTTATCGGCGATTTTATTACCGCCAAAATTGATAAACGATAGGAACAACGCGTTAGCGAAATTATAAAAAACATATTGGAAAAGGGGAATTTATTTATGAAAACGTCTAAAAAATTAGTTGCAAGTCTATTAACAGCTACATTAGCACTAAGCCTAGCAGCATGTGGTTCTGATGAAAAATCAAGCGATTCAAAAGAAACAAAACTAGTCATCGGTGCTTCTAACGTACCGCATGCAAAAATTTTAGAAAAAGCTGAACCAATTCTTGAAAAAGAAGGTATTGACTTAGAAATTGAAGAATATCAAGACTATGTTTTACCAAATAAAGACCTTGATTCAGGTGATTTAGATGCAAACTTCTTCCAACACATCCCATACCTTGAAACACAAATTGAGGACAATGGTTATGATTTCGTAAACGCTGGTGGAATTCATATCGAACCAATCGGTATTTATTCTAAAAAAGTGAAATCTTTAGAGGATCTTAAAGATGGTTCTACAATTATCATCTCTAATTCAGTTGCTGACCAAGGACGTATTTTAATCCTTCTTGAAGCAAAAGGTTTAATCACACTTAAAGATGGTATTGATAAAACAAAAGCAGTTGTAAAAGACATCGATAAAAACCCTAAAAACTTAAAAATTGATGCAAAAACTGCTCCAGAAATGTTAGTTCAAATGTATAAAAATGAAGAGGGTGACGCAGTTGTCATCAACTCTAACTACGCAATTGATGCTGGCTTAACACCTACTGAAGATTCAATTGCAATTGAAGATAGTGAATCACCATATGTAAACGTTGTTGCAGTTAAAAAAGGTGACGAAGATACAAAAGCAATTAAAGAATTAGTAAAAGTTTTACACTCTAAAGAAATCCAAGATTATATTAATGAAGAGTGGAAAGGTTCAGTTGTTCCTGTAAACGAATAAGATGAACTCAAAGAAGCGTAGCTAGTCTAGTGGGCTATCACATTTCTTGTCTATGCTGGAAATCCCGAATTACATGATTTATGTAGTTCGGGATTTTTTGTATGTAGAAATTTAAACACATCATTATCTTTTTAAATGACAGAATAGTCTGAAATTTGTTATGATGTAGAGCACAACATCAGGGAATTCCGCAGGGGATAAATAAAGCTGCTGAAAAATAAAAAGGATCGCAGCAAAATGAATTGTGCGGTCCTTTCTTCTATCCTTATAAAAAGAATAGCCCCTTATGTTGTTATAATTAGCCGAATTGAGTTAAACGTGAGAAGAAATTACTAACGAAGTCTAAAAAGATTTTTTCAGATGGTGCTAACTCGCGATTGATAGGAAAAATAACCCCAACATTTCTTGTAAATGATGGTTCTGTTAATGAAAGTTTTACCGTACGTCGAGGTGTAGAATCATAAAAAGCACTTTCAGGTAATAAGGTAACACCAATACCCGCAGCTACAAGGCCTTTCAAGGCATCCATATCTTCACCTTCAGAACTTACCTTAGGTGTAAAACCAACTGACTGACATGCATCAACTACAACTTTATTTAATATGTAACCGTCTGGGAAGAGTACAAATTCTTCATTTCGTAAATCAGCTAGTTGAATATCATGCTTCTCAGATAGTGGGTGAGAAGTAGGTAGTAATGCTGAAATCTTTTCAGTAAATAAAATTTTTGTATCAATTACATCATCTTTATTTGGAACAGGACCTAAAAAAGCAAGGTTCAATTCTCTAGTTTTAACCGCGTTAATTAAATAACGATAAGAACCTTGGCGCAGATGGAAGGATACATTAGGATGTTCCTTTTTAAAAGCAGAGATTACTGTAGGTAATAAAAAACTAGCTAAACTTGTTGGGAACCCTATTTTAATTGTTCCTTTTTCTGGATCAAGGTATTCATCAATTTGTTTTTTAGCAAAATCGATAGCTTCTAATGCGATTAATGAATGCTCTAAAAAAACTTTACCTATTGGTGTTAATTTAACATTTCGTCCGACACGTTCGAAAAGCTCTGCACCCATTTCAGATTCTAAATTAGCAATTTGTCGGCTGACTGCAGATTGTGCTACATGTAAATATTCTGCTGCTTCAGAAATATGTTCTCTTTCTGCCACAGCTACGAAATAGCGTAGTTGTCGTAGTTCCACGTCCATCCATCCCCATTCATCTAATTATTCGATTGATTCCATATAAAGTATATATTGTTTGTATTGATTTGTGAATTTAAAATAAGTATTCACAAGGGAGGAATTGTTATGACATTTCATTTTATGCCAAAATCACAAGGATTATACTCACCAAAAGACGAGCATGACGCGTGCGGAATCGGTTTATACGTGAATTTAAAAGGTGTTCCAACACATGACATCGTAGTGAAAGGATTGGAAATGCTTTGTAGATTAGACCACCGTGCTGGGCGTGGTAGTGACGGACAAACGGGTGATGGCTCTGGTTTAATGGTACAAATTCCACATACATTCTTGCGTCAAGAGATTCAAGAATTTCAATTGCCGGTAAAAGGCGAATATGGTGTAGGTATGTTTTTCTTTAATAAGGAAGATGATACACAGCAAGTAATTGAAGATAAAATCGCTCAATTAGTTGAACAAGAGGGGCAACAGCTACTAGGCTGGCGCGAGGTACCTGTTGATGCAACTTCATTAAGTGAAATTGCTCAAAATACAGCGCCTATTGTAAGACAAGTGTTTATTGCAGCAAAAAATGTCGAGAATTCCCTACAATTTGAACGTAAGCTATACCTAATTCGCAAACAAGCGGAGCATTTTGCTACACAACAAAATCGACATTTCTATTGTGCTAGTCTTTCGAGTGAAACGATGGTTTTCAAAGGCTTACTAGCAGCAGAAGAAGTTTCAGCCTTTTATTTAGATTTACAGCAACCTCATTTTACTTCAGCTTTTTCAATGGTTCATTCCCGTTATAGTACAAATACCTTCCCATCTTGGGAAAGAGCGCATCCAAATCGCTACATCATTCATAATGGAGAAATTAATACATTACAAGGGAATGTAAACTGGATGAAAGCAAGAGAGCAACAATTTGTCTCACAAGCTTTCGGGGATGATTTACAAAAGTTACTTCCTATTGTCAATACAGCAGGCAGTGATTCATCTATGTTAGATAATGCGTTTGAATTCTTTGTTTTAGCAGGGCGTACGCCAGCAGAAGCGGCTATGATGATGATTCCAGAACCATGGACAGAAAATCCACATATTTCTCAAGAGAAAAAAGAGTTTTATAATTATCAAAGTATGTTAATGGAGCCTTGGGATGGGCCGACAGCTATCTGCTTTACAGATGGGAAACAAATTGGTGCTATTTTAGATCGTAATGGTTTACGACCAGCACGCTACTATGTTACCAAAGATGATTATATGATTTTTTCTTCAGAAGTAGGTGTAGTGGATGTAGACGAAGAAAATGTTCTTTATAAAGAACGCTTGAGCCCTGGGAAAATGCTATTAATTGATTTAGAAAAAGGACAAATTATCGCCGATGAAGAGTTGAAACACGAGGTGGCGACGAAGCAACCTTATGGTGAGTGGTTAGCAGAACAAGTATTTACTTTAGAAGGACAGGATGAAAGTGTGGAAGTAAGTGAATTTTTAACGAAGCAAAAAATTCATGGCTATACATTTGAAGATGTACAAAAATATATTGTTCCAATGATCCAAGAAGGAAAAGATCCATTAGGTTCGATGGGAAATGACACACCACTAGCTATTTTATCCGACCGACCGCAATCACTATTTCTTTATTTTAAACAGCTATTTGCCCAAGTAACAAATCCGCCAATCGACTCGATTCGAGAGCATATTGTAACGAGTACGATGACACTGCTAGGGAAGGAAGGCGATTTGCTTCATCCGACGAAGGATAATTGTCGACGTATTCAGTTAGACACACCGATCTTAACGCCAGGTGAATGGCAGGAATTGAATCTTCAGCCACATTTTAAAGTCGCTAAATTGTCTTTAAAAATTTCAGAAGATTTAGAAAAAGAACTGCAACGTTTAGCGGATGAAACGGATACAGCCATTCAAAATGGAGTCGAACTACTAATCTTGACGGATGAATTAGAAGAGTTAGCACCTACGATTCCAATGTTACTCGCTGCGAGTAGCGTCCATCAGCATTTGGTTCGTTCAGGGCAACGTACGCAAGCAAGTATTATTGTTCAAAGCTCAGAGGCGAGAGAAGTTCATCATTTTGCTGCGTTGATTGGTTATGGTGTCGATGCCATTTATCCTCACTTAGCGTATGCTACAATCGCTCAAGCAATTGAGGATGAACATATTTCTTACACAAGAGAACAAGCCTTTAAACGCTATCGTAAGGCGATTGCAGATGGTATTGTCAAAGTGATGGCGAAAATGGGGATTTCAACGGTTCAAAGCTATCGTGGCGCACAAATTTTTGAAGCAGTCGGCATTGCACAAGCTGTTATTGATCAGCATTTTACAGGCACAAAATCACAGCTAGGTGGAATTGATTTACCGACGATTCAATTGGAGGTTATGAAGCGATTTGAAGCGGGCTTAGCTGATATGAATCAAGTGTTACCTTCTGGTAGTGAGTATCAATGGCGTGCAAATGGAGAACATCATGCGTTTAATCCAAAAACAATCCATACTTTGCAATGGGCAGCGAGAAAAAATGATATGGGTCTCTATCATCAATATGCTGAAATGGCCAATGAAGAACGTGTCGGCTTTTTACGGAATTTACTAGAGTTTAAAACAGATGTTTCATCCATTCCATTAGAGGAAGTTGAATCAGCAGAGTCTATTGTTAAACGTTTTAAAACAGGTGCGATGTCATTTGGCTCTATTTCTAAAGAGGCACATGAAGCATTAGCGATTGCTATGAATCGACTGGGTGGTCGTAGTAATTCAGGTGAGGGTGGCGAAGATGCAGAACGCTTTGTTATTGATGAGAATGGCGATTTAAAACGAAGTGCAATTAAACAAATCGCTTCAGGACGTTTTGGTGTGAAGTCACATTATTTAGTGAATGCAGATGAATTGCAAATAAAAATGGCACAGGGTGCAAAACCGGGTGAGGGTGGTCAGTTACCAGGGAATAAAGTGTATCCGTGGGTAGCGGATGTTCGTGGTGCGACAACAGGGGTAGGCTTAATTTCTCCACCGCCACATCATGATATTTACTCGATTGAAGATATGGCAGAGTTAATCCATGATTTGAAAAATGCAAATCCGAAAGCGAGTATTAGCGTGAAGCTAGTCTCTAAAGGTGGCGTAGGGACGATTGCTTCAGGCGTAGCAAAAGGTGCTGCAGATAAAATTGTCATTAGTGGATATGATGGAGGAACTGGGGCTTCACCAAAAACAAGTATTAAACATACGGGGCTACCTTGGGAATTAGGATTAGCAGAAGCACATCAAACGTTGATGCTGAATAATCTGCGAGACCGTGTGACATTAGAAACAGATGGTAAGCTGATGACTGGAAAGGATGTCGTGATGGCTGCTTTACTAGGTGCAGAAGAATTTGCATTTGCAACAGCGCCACTTGTCGTTCTAGGCTGTGTCATGATGCGTGCATGTCATTTGGATACTTGTCCAGTAGGCGTAGCTACACAAAATCCAGAACTTCGTAAAAAATTTACAGGTGACCCTGCGCATATTGTGAACTTTATGATGTTTATTGCAGAAGATGTGCGCATGCATATGGCGAAATTAGGTTTCCGTACATTTGATGAAATGGTTGGACGTACAGAGGTTTTACAAACAGGTGCTAGAAAAGACCAGCATTGGAAAGCTAATCAACTCGATTTATCGAAACTACTTTATCAAGTAGAAGGTAATCGCACGAAGCAAGTGGAGCAAAATCATAAATTAGACGAATCATTAGATCGTCGTGAATTGCTTCGTAAAGTAGATTATGCGATTCAAACACAATCTCAAGTAGATGTAGAGCATACGATTCGCAATGTAGACCGCGTTGTAGGAACGATGGTAGGGAGTGAGATTTCACAAAGATATGGAGCGGTTGGATTACGTGAAGATTCCATTCGACTTCGCTTTACGGGAAGTGCAGGTCAAAGCTTTGGTGCCTTTACACCTCGTGGCATGTTAATGACGGTAGAAGGGGATGCCAATGATTACTTTGGTAAAGGGTTATCTGGTGGAAAAGTTGTAGCCATTTCTCCTATTAAAGGCGAGTTCGAACAGAATGTTATTACCGGAAATGTCTGCTTATATGGAGCGACTGATGGACATGCCTTTATTAATGGACGTGCAGGTGAACGTTTTGCTGTTCGGAATAGTGGAGCTGATATTGTCGTAGAAGGTATTGGAGACCACGGTTGTGAATATATGACGGGTGGACAAATTGTCATTTTAGGTGATGTGGGTAAAAACTTTGGTGCTGGTATGTCAGGTGGTGTAGCCTATGTACAGCCGAGCGATGTAGCGGCATTTAAGAAAGCTTGTAATATGGAAATGATTCGCGTCACAGAACAATTAAGTAAACAGGATGAAGCGCAATTACATCATTTAATCGAACAGCATTATTTATATACAGAAAGTACGAAAGCGCGTGAAATATTAAATAATTGGTTAGCAGTGAAGGATCAATTTATTAAAGTAATTCCTGAGCAGTACGAAGATATGCTACAAAAAATCGAATCATTTAAGGAACAAGGGTTAACTGCAGAACAGGCTTCTATGAAAGCGTTCATGGCAGCCACACTATAGGAGGTGCTCGGATGGGAAAATCAACAGGATTTATGGAGTATAAGAGGAAAAAAGGGTTGGAGCAACCACCGTTAGCGCGACTTAAAGATTTTGGTGAGTATGCTTCACGCTTAGAGGATGAAGAATTATCAAAACAAGGTGCACGCTGTATGGACTGTGGAACGCCATTCTGTCATATGGGGGTTGAAATTCGTGGGATGGCGGCGGGTTGCCCAATTAATAACGCCATTCCCGAGTGGAATGACCTAGTGTATAAAGGCAAGTGGAAAGAAGCGTTAGAACGATTGCAAATGACGAATAACTTCCCAGAATTTACGGGGAGGGTTTGTCCAGCACCATGCGAAGGTTCGTGTACATTGGCAATCAGCGATCCAGCGGTAGCGATTAAAAGTATTGAACGTGCCATTATTGACAAAGGCTTTGAAAATGGCTGGATTACCCCTCGTATACCTAAACGCCGTACAAGCTCACATGTAGCAGTTATTGGGTCGGGCCCAGCTGGTTTAGCAGCAGCAGATCAGTTAAATCAAATGGGACATCATGTGACGGTATTTGAACGTGCAGACCGCGCAGGCGGGTTATTGATGTATGGCATACCGAATATGAAGTTAGATAAATACATCGTTAAAAGACGTATTGATTTATTGAAAGAAGAAGGAATTACCTTCGTTTTAAATACCGAGGTAGGCAAAGATATTACACGTGAACAATTAAATGAGCAATTTGATGCGGTCATTCTATGTGTTGGAGCGACCGTTGCACGTACCATTGAAATGGAAGGAAGCGATGCGAAAGGTGTAATTCCTGCTATGGATTATTTAAATGGTACGACACAGAGTCTATTAGATGGTAAAGAAGCACCTATTCAAACAAAGAATAAGCATGTCATTGTTATTGGTGGTGGAGATACAGGAGCAGATTGTGTAGCAACTGCATTGCGTCAAGGTGCCAAATCAGTGCATCAATTTGGGAAACATCCGCAGTTACCTCAAAAGAGAGCGGCAGATCAGCCTTGGCCAGTTGATCCGCAAGTGTATAAGCTAGACTATGCTTATGAGGAAGCGGATGCGAAATTTGGTCGTGACCCACGTGAATATTGTATTCAAACGAAGAAAATGGTCGCACATCCAGATGGTCGTCTAAAAGAGTTGCATACGATTCAAATGGAGAAAATTACAAATGAAGAAGGGTATGTTTATTTTAAAGAATTACCAGGTACTGAAAAAATTTGGCCTGCTGACTTTGTTTTTGTAGCAATTGGTTTCCAAGGCGTGGAGCATCAAGTAGGTGAGCATTTTGATGTGCAGGTTTTAAATAATCGCTTACGTGCTACAATGAAAAATTATGAGACGAATACGCCCGGTGTTTTCGCTGCTGGCGATGCGAGACGTGGCCCAAGTTTAATTGTTTGGGCAATACGTGAAGGACGTGAAGTAGCCCAGCAGGTTCATGGATTTTTGAGCGAGAAAAAAATATTGCTTGCCCAGTAAGGACTTAAAAAGACCGAATGAGAATTTTCTCGATAGGTCTTTTTTTTTCTGTGAAAATTGTTATTATTAATGAATGGTGTTTGGCAGGGATATTTGAAATACGGAGTTATCACTATTAGGGCTGTGAAAACAATTCTCAATTAGAATTTTTTATTGAAAATGAGAATGAATTACTTTACAAACGACTAAATTCCAGTAAAATCATTTGTTTCTATGGATTTTTAAGCTGAATGATAATGAGTATCAAATGAGTTGCCAACTGCTTTTATTTGAGTTAAGATTAGAATGATAATAATTTAGAAAAGGGAAACCTTTCTAACAACTAAACGGAGGTAATTGAATGTCAACTTTAGTAATTAAAGATCTTCACGTCTCAATTGAAGACAAAGAGATTTTAAAAGGTGTTAACTTAACACTAAATACAAACGAAATCCATGCAATTATGGGACCTAACGGTACTGGTAAATCAACTCTAGCATCAGCTATTATGGGACACCCTAAATATAAAGTAACATCTGGTTCTATCACTTTAGACGGTGAAGATGTATTAGAAATGGAAGTAGACGAACGTGCAAAAGCGGGTCTATTTTTAGCAATGCAATACCCATCAGAAATTTCTGGTGTAACAAATGCAGATTTCTTACGTTCAGCTATTAACGCTCGTCGTGAAGAAGGCGATGAAATTTCAATCATGAAATTCATCCGTGAATTAGACAAAAAAATGGAATTCTTAGAAATGCCAGAAGAAATGGGTATGCGTTATTTAAATGAAGGATTCTCAGGTGGAGAAAAGAAGCGTAATGAAATTCTTCAATTAATGATGATTAAACCAAAATTTGCTGTACTTGATGAAATTGACTCTGGTCTTGACATCGATGCTCTTAAAGTTGTTTCTAAAGGTATCAACGAAATGCGCGGCGAAGGTTTTGGTTGCCTAATGATCACTCACTACCAACGTCTATTAAACTACATCACTCCAGATCATGTACATGTAATGATGCAAGGTCGCGTAGTTAAATCTGGTGGATCTGAATTAGCTCAACGTTTAGAAGCAGAAGGCTATGACTGGATTAAACAAGAATTAGGTATTGAAGAAACAGACGCTGTAACTGAAGAAGCATAATAAGGAGGACGAGCAAGCCATGGCTGTTGAAACAAAATTAACGTTAAATGCTCAAGATGTACGCTCTTTCTCTGAAGCACACAATGAACCACAATGGTTAACTGAGCTTCGTGAACGTGCTCTTGCAAACGTAGAAACATTAGAAATGGTTAAGCCTGATAAAACGAAAGTTGATTCTTGGAACTTCTTTGAATTCCCAGAACACAAAGTTGAAGGGAAAGCTATCACTTCATTAACTGAGTTACCTGCAGAAGTGCAAGCAATCGTTGATGAAAAACAAGAAAATTTATTTATCCAACATAACAACACAGCAGCTTACCTTAAAGTATCTGATGCTTTAAAAGCGCAAGGTGTTATTGTTACTGATATTTTCACTGCTGTAAAAGAGCATAGTGATTTAGTGCAAAAATATTTCATGACTGAAGCAGTAGAAGTAGATGAGCATAAATTAACTGCTTTACATGCAGCTTTAATGAATGGTGGACTTTTCGTTTACGTTCCTAAAGATGTAAAAGTAGAAGAACCAATTCAAGCTGTTTTCTATACAGATAATGAACAAACATCATTATTCAACCATGTATTATTAGTAGCTGATAACTTTTCTGAAGTGACATTCGTAGAAAACTACATGTCACTTGGCGATGCAAAAGGTTTAGTAAACATCGTTGAAGAAGTGATTGTTAATGACGGTGCTAAAGTAACATTTGGTGCAGTGGATACATTAGCAGAAGGATTTACATCATATATTAATCGTCGTGGTGAAACAAAACGCGATGCTTCATTAGATTGGGCATTAGGCTTAATGAATGATGGCGATACAATCTCTGAAAATGTAACGCACTTACGTGGCGATGGTTCAAGAGCTGACGCTAAAACAGTAGTAGTAGGTCGCGGTAAACAAAGCCAAAACTTTACAACTGAAGTTCGTAACTGGGGTAAATCATCAGATGGTCAAATCTTAACTCACGCAGTTATGAAAGACGCATCTCGTGCAATTTTCAATGGTATTGGTAAAATCGAACACGGTGCTACAAAAGCAAATGCTGAACAAGAATCACGCATTTTAATGCTTTCTGAAAATGCTCGTGGCGATGCCAATCCAATTCTTCTAATTGATGAAGATGATGTAACAGCAGGACATGCTGCATCTGTAGGTCGTGTTGATGAACTTCAACTTTATTACCTAATGAGCCGTGGTATTACACGTGCCAATGCAGAACGTCTTGTAATCCATGGTTTCCTTGAACCAGTAGTTAGCCAACTTCCAATCGAAGCTGTGCGTAAACAACTAGTTGAGGTAATTGAAAGGAAAGTAAAATAATGATCAAAGACGACATTCGTAGCTATTTCCCAATTTTAAACCAAGAGATTAATGGTAACCCACTTGTCTATTTAGACAGTGCGGCAACTTCACAGAAGCCGATTCAGGTTATTGAATCACTTAAAAAATATTATGAATTTGATAACTCAAACGTTCACCGTGGTGTGCATACGCTAGGTAATCGTGCGACTGACGAATATGAAGGCGCTCGTGAAAAAGTCCGTCAATTCATAAACGCCAAGTCTACGGAAGAAATAATCTTCACTCGTGGTACAACAGCGGGTTTAAACATGGTGGCATCAAGCTATGGTCGTGCCAATGTAGGTGAAGGCGATGAAATCGTCATCACGTATATGGAGCACCATTCTAATTTGATTCCATGGCAACAGCTTGCTAAAGCAACGAATGCCACTTTGAAATATATCGAATTGGAAGCTGACGGTACTTTATCAATGGATGAAGTGAAAAAAGCAATTACATCACGTACGAAAATTGTTTCTGTCACAATGGCTTCCAATGTACTAGGTACAATCAACGATGTGAAAGCTATCGCTCAAGTTGCTCACCAAAACGGTGCAGTAATGGTAGTGGATGGCGCACAAGGTGTACCTCATATGAAAACTGATGTCCAAGACTTGGACTGCGACTTTTTAGCGTTCTCAGGACATAAAATGTGCGGACCAACTGGTATTGGTGTATTATATGGTAAAAAAGAGCATCTCTTAAACATGGAACCTGTCGAATTCGGCGGTGAAATGATTAACTTCGTTGGTCTTCAAGATTCTACATGGGCTGACCTACCTGCTAAGTTTGAAGCAGGTACTCCAGTTATTGCTGGTGCAATCGGTCTTGGTGCTGCAATTGATTTCTTAAATGAAATTGGTATGGATAATATCATTGCTCGTGAGCATGAATTATCTAAATATGCTTTTGAGAACCTTTCAACTGTGGAAGGCTTAACAATTTACGGCCCACAAAATCCTGAAATACGTACTGGCTTAGTTACATTTAACATTGATGACGTACACCCACACGATTTAGCGACTGCATTAGACAGCCGTGGTATTGCGGTTCGTGCTGGTCACCATTGTGCACAACCATTAATGAAATGGTTGAACTGTGTAGCGACTGCTCGTGCAAGCTTCTATGTATATAACAATGAAGCAGACATCGACAAGTTAGCTGAGGGAGTACGCTTTGCGAAGGAGTATTTTGCAAATGTCTAACAATTTAGATCAACTATATCGTTCAGTAATTATGGACCACTATAAAAAACCACGTAATAAAGGTAAATTAGAAGGTTCTAATGTAGCCATCGAAATGAATAACCCTACATGTGGTGACCGCATTCACTTAACATTACAAGTGGAAGACAACATCGTAACTGATGCGAAATTCGAAGGCGAAGGCTGTTCAATTTCAATGTCTTCTGCATCAATGATGACGCAAATGATTAAAGGGAAAACGACTGAAGAAGCTGTAGGGCTTGCAGATGTATTTTCTAACATGATGCTTGGTAACGAGCATGATGAAGACTTAGATCTTGGTGATGTTGAGGCACTTTCAGGTGTTGCTCAATTCCCAGCGCGTATCAAATGTGCCACACTTGCATGGAAAGCAATGCAAAAAGGAATTAACGAAAAATAATATCATCTTGATTGATGCTATATAAAATGATGAACGGAGGAGAAATGAATGGCTAAAAATATGCCTGAAATCAGCGATTACGAATACGGTTTCCATGACAAAGACGTATCAATTTTCCGTACAGAACGTGGATTAACAGCTGATATCGTAAAAGAAATTTCTCAAATGAAACAAGAACCTCAATGGATGTTAGATTACCGTCTAAAATCTCTTGAAATTTTCTACTCAAAACCAATGCCTCAATGGGGTGGAGATTTATCAGGTTTAAACTTTGATGAAATCACATACTATGTAAAACCTTCTGAAGCAACAAGTAAATCTTGGGATGAAGTACCAGAAGAAATTAAAGCTACTTTTGATAAATTAGGTATTCCAGAAGCAGAACAAAAATACCTTGCTGGTGTATCAGCTCAGTATGAATCAGAAGTTGTCTACCACAACATGAAAGAGGAACTTGAAGATTTAGGTGTTGTATTTAAAGATACAGATACTGCACTTAAAGAAAACGAAGATTTATTCCGTGAATACTTCGGTAAAACAATTCCTGCATCTGATAACAAGTTCTCAGCACTTAACTCAGCAGTATGGTCTGGTGGATCATTCATCTATGTACCAAAAGGTGTTAAATTAGATACGCCATTACAAGCATACTTCCGTATTAACTCTGAAAACATGGGTCAATTCGAACGTACATTAATCATCGTTGATGAAGGTGCTTCAGTACACTATGTTGAAGGATGTACAGCTCCAGTTTATACGTCGAGCTCACTTCACTCAGCAGTAGTAGAAATCATCATCAAAAAAGATGCTTACTGTCGTTATACAACAATCCAAAACTGGGCAAATAACGTATACAACTTAGTAACAAAACGTGCTACTTGTGACGCAAATGCTACAATGGAATGGATTGATGGTAACATTGGTTCTAAATTAACAATGAAATACCCAGCATGTATCCTTAAAGGTGAAGGTGCTCGTGGTCTTACATTATCAATCGCAATCGCAGGTCGTGGCCAAAACCAAGATACTGGTGCGAAAATGATTCACTTAGCTCCAAACACTTCTTCAACAATCGTTTCTAAATCAATTTCTAAACATGGTGGTAACGTAACTTACCGTGGACAAGTTAAATTTGGTAAAAAAGCGATTAACGCACGTTCAAATATCGAATGTGATACTTTAATTATGGATAATGAATCAACTTCTGATACAATCCCATACAATGAAGTAATGAATGACCAAATTTCTTTAGAGCATGAAGCGAAAGTTTCTAAAGTATCTGAAGAACAATTATTCTACCTTATGAGCCGTGGTGTTTCTGAGCAAGAAGCGACAGAAATGATCGTAATGGGCTTCATCGAACCATTCACAAAAGAATTACCGATGGAATATGCTGTAGAAATGAACCGTCTAATCAAATTTGAAATGGAAGGTTCAATCGGTTAATTCTTCACTCCTACCGATAACTAAACATTTTAACCCGATTCTCTAGTAAAGAGAGTCGGGTTTTTTAGGTTCTATACTATTTGTTGGGGTTTTCAAACAATACCACCTCTGCTCGACGCTTTCCGCGGGCTTCGCTTCAACTAATTCTTTGCGTTTAAACGCAAAGAATGGATTTTCCTGTCCTCAGGATGAGG
>JAGHSJ010000162.1 GCA_018065935.1 Candidatus Kurthia equi | reverse complement strand
CAATAAATACTAAAAAAATAAGTAATAATGTAACAAAGCTACTTACCAATCCTATTTTCCAAGAGATTTTAAATTTACGCTTTTGTAATTCCTCTAACGTTGTATTTTTTTCGGAGATTAAAGTCTCTTGCCTTTTTAGCAATTCCGAAAGATCAGTCTGTGCTTCCAAAATAATTCCCTCCTATGTAAACTAACTAAATCATAGTGTACCACTGGACCGCTTAGTATCTCAATATTTCAGGAGGCAGTATAACCTAAAAATCCATTAGTATAGCTAACAGAACGTAACAGTATATCCAGCGTGTAGTGAACAGATGTTTGGTTCTTACTGCACACTAGTAATGCCCTGTCTAATATATATGTAAGGCAGTTTGGAGCATTAATTGGAGCCTAACTTGTATTATTCAGTCTATATGAATCGCCTAGTGGGTTGGTCTCCACTTCCCATTTTACTCTACTTTGGAACGTGATGTTACCGATAGTTATATTTGGTTCTTTCTGTATACAGTCACTTTGTCTTCTTTTTAGTAGTAAATGTTGCATAATTAGGCTATTTGTTGACCATTTTGTAATCGCTGAGCGTCCTTTACCTATAACAACTTTTATTATTTTAGTTGTCTTTTTAAGAATTGCATTTAAAGAGCTTTGTTGACAACCTATGATGTCACATAGCTCTTTTTGAGTTAACTGAATATAGGGTGAGTTTGAAATATCTATTGTTTCAAGGAACTGGATAATATCTGTTTCCCATTCTTCTAAATGGCTGTATTTTCGGTCAGAACGTTCCTTTTTGAATTTATACCATCTGTTAAAGCTATTAATATATGTGCTATGCTCCCCTATTATTTGATCGACGTATATTTTATTTGGACCATTATAACGACCAGAATAAGCAGAACGAATTGATGCTGCAATTTCAGTATTCTTAATTGGATATTTTAATCTTTGATTGAATTGATATAGTAATTTTGTAGCTTCAAATTGAGAAAGTCCATCTGAATAGCAAGCAAGAGCAATAGTAAAAATAGTATTATTTCGACCGACTTTTCCGGAATGGCCCTTAATATTAGTTAAAGTAAGTATGTGTTGAAATGCTGCAGTTTCTAAGTATTTCGTTTTAGCTGGATTAATACCAGGGGCGTATAGTTCGCGCTCATGATTGTCGTCCATTCGCATTGAAAAATTAATCATGTCTTCTACTGTATATAGCTGGTCTAGTTGTAACCACACGATATTGTTTATAGTAGGTACTCTGAAAAAGCCGAAGTCGTTACAATAACGATCTGCTTCAACCGATTCAAGGCTTACTTTTAGATTGGTAGAAATTCGTTTTGCTACATGCAGGCTATGATAGTTTTTCTTTGCCGACATGAACATTGGTGTATTTAAAATGAAATATACTTGATGTCCATTAGGTGTTCGAATAACCATTGTTGGTGCTCCAATACTGTAATCTAAGCAAGCTAATAGAATGTCTTGTAGTGAGTAATCTAAATTATCAATGTCTACAACAAATGTATTTATTTGTTGTAAATTACGCTCTGTGAAGCCATACAAACCCTTGTGAACCGTTTTGTTTTCTTTTTCTTTATAAGTGTTAGGTGTGAAATGAGATAGCTTAGAAACAGATTTTAATAGCATTTCTATAGTATTAAAAACTTTCCCGTTAGTAGAAACATCAATAAAGTCCGTTTTAGAGTGCACGCCAAAAACAGCAGCTTTGTTTAGACCGCCTTTTAATAATGTTTTATAGAGTGTGCTTATATTCTCTTTATCTACCTTCATTGTTTCACCTTCTCCACTTTTACTAGATTTATTATAGATAAGTGAAAAATGGAAAATTGGCTTTCTCTAGAGGAAAAGTGAAACACTTTTTTTAACGACTTAAAGCCTTGGTATGACGGTGTTTATGGATGTTTCACTTTTTTTGGAATGTGGACGGGTTTGGCACGAAATTCGCGGTTTTTTTATTCCATTTCATTTTAAAAAAAGCGATTTAAACCATTGATACGACAGCGTTTAAGAGAAATTAATTTGGGAGTTGAATTAGCAAAATGAAACACAAACGGGACTTTAGATGTGGACGGGATTGGCAAGTTGACTGCTTTTTAGCTGTTTTCTATGCATATTTTGATGATTTTAAGGGGAAAAGTGAAACACTTTTCCAACCATGCTCGCATTCTTAAAAAATGCTATTAAAGCCTGATATTATAACAAATGTCGGGTGTTTTATAAGTATAAAAAGGGGTACGCTGTTGTCATTAATTTTGAAACAAAAAAATATAGAAAATTTTTTAAATGGCTTAATGGCGCGGTTTATATGAATTATGGGGACGGGGTTGGCTCAAAAATGGAGATTTTAAACGTAGCATTGTGTTTTATTTTTTTCATATATGTGTCATTTGTAATATAAAATTGTTTTTCTATTCAATTTGATATTATTTATTCAATACTTGTTTCATTTTTTGTTTCGTTTTAAAGAAAAAGGGGTCCACCTTTGGCTGTACTGTTTCATTTTTGCAAAATATGTCGATACCTGTTTCATTTTGCTGTTTCATTTTCTCTAGTTCAACATTGCAAGTGACTATTTATTTGCTTACACTTGTTTTATGGAGGTGCTAATATGGATAATCGAAAAGAAACCATTGAATCATTACAAAAATTAGCTGATTTTATTAGCACAAAAACCGAAAGTGATATTATTACTCGCCCTTCTTTAGAAAAAGTGATTGTTGAAAACCAAGAAATGATTTTGCAATTGCTTTCCCCTATTGTGTCATTATCAAATGTTTCAAAAAGTGAAACACTGATGGCAACCGTATGGGAATTGCTTTATGAAAAAGAACATATTTTCACCAACATGAATTCAGATTTTCAGCTGATACGTGATGTCGTTACAAGTCCGAAGAACTTCAATAAGGAGAATGACCGTAAAAGTAAGTCGAAGTTGGTCGATTCTCGCGGGGTGGTTCGAGGCGTTGCAGAAGTTAGGTTGGATAATGAGAGTATACCGCCGGGTGAATTTGACCCTTTATGGCTAAAACTAGTAGAGCAGACTTTAAGTTCTCTTGATGAATTAACTGCCGATTTATTCGATCTTATTTCTTATTTGTGGTTAGTCGCAGAAAAGAATGAATTCGGTTATATGACCTTTGAAAGCGATTATGCGCTACGATTACGCTTTGATAATCCAATGGGTGAAGATTTTAAAATACGAGAACGTGAGCGCTTTAGTATTATGCGTCGTGTTGCAGCATTATCGAGTATTTGGATTTCAATGAGGGATGATAATGTTACGGTTATTAATTCTGAAGATTTGTTGCATGAAGATCGTAAAAATTATGACTTCCAAACCTTCTCTAATATGTTTGATATTACTGCTTTAAAAATGGCTTATGACCGAACAACCGGTGAAGCAAAAGGTATTTATTCACTTCAAATTCGCCCAACTCCTGTTATTGAGCGTTATCTGACTAATTCTAAGCAAACATTTGGGCCGTTGGATATGAAAGTATTTAAGTATCATCATATATCTCAACGCGAACATAAAAGACTGACTCGATTTTTAAATTACCAATGGAAAATTCGCACGTTGCAACGTGCTTCAAGCAGACCTTTTAAAGTTGAAACGCTAGTAACAGTTATGAAGTTTGCCGCGCGAAATAAACTTAATACACGTATGGAGATATTCCGGACAGTATTAAACGATCTAGTATCCGATGGTGTAATTAAAGAGTGGCATTATGAAGAAGAATTTGAAGAAGAACAGCTATTAAAACGTGGTGGGACAAAAAAATGGATGGCTCAGAATGTATTTATTACCCCTTCTGATTCAATAAATGCTTTAAATAAAGAGAAGATATTGTTAGAAAATGTGAAAGAGGCATTTGTTGTAAGGAATGAGGTAAAAGAAAAAACAGAGCAAATTACGATGTTTTTTGAGCCATCTAATGATGTTGTAAAATACGAAGAAGATGCTGCCCTGATTAATGAAGATAAGTCGAACCTGTCATTATCTGATGAACAGCGTGTTTCTATTATAGGTGAATATATGAATCAGCATAATTTATCTTTGCGTATGGTTAGTAGTGAATGCGGGATTGCAGCTGCAACTTTAATGCGTTATTTGAACGGTAGTGTAAAGAAAATGAAGAAACCGACATTACAAAATCTTTATTCTTGGTATGATAAAGATATAAAAAAAAGACACTGATTACTCGGTGTCTTTTTTCTTTAGAAAAGTAATTGTGGTTTTTCTTTTGTACAATATTTAGCCCCGCCGATTTCAACACGCGAAAAGATACGAGCAACATCTTCATTAGATAAACCTAATTCATGACGACCTTGTTCTCTTGAAAATACATGTAAGCTACTGCTTAAATTACGATAATCATTAAGCGCTTGTTCTTTTCCTTCCGTAACAAAAGGAATATTGGCAGATGTTAATTTTGAAAAAGTATCAAGAACATTACGGAAACTATCTCTAACCGCATCATCACTTTCAAAAGTATGCCATTTAATTCTATCTAGTAAATTTTCTAATTTATGATCAATTATTACTTGCTCCATGTATGGATAATTTTCGAATAGTTGCATTGTATTATTTACATTAATAGGCATTAGTTTAACCACCTTTAGATAATATTAGAATTCCTCAATACCAGGAGTGTAGTAAAGGAATTTCTTAATATCATTTTCATATATCTTGGAGATATGGTCAAATTCTTCCGGAGTGATTTTTCTAGTTACTTCTTCCACATTATTCAGTTCAGCGGGTAGGTTATTAAGAGGGAAATCTTCTGATGTCGAATGCTGAGAAGAAACTTTCACAACTTGTCCTATATTGTTTACAGCACGTACTTGAAGAAGTGAAATCACCATTAGAGTATCAAACGCTTCAATTTCTTCTTTTGCCCGAATGAAATAATGTTCTATAGGCATTTATTTCCACCAACTTTCTGTATTGCCATTAAAT
>JAGHSJ010000233.1 GCA_018065935.1 Candidatus Kurthia equi | reverse complement strand
TTACTACACCGGATAAGTTATATTGATTATGATCTACCATGATTAGTTGACGTTCACGAAGACCAATTTTTTTCCCTACAATGAGCCAGATAAATGTTCCAAGAGACATAATACCAATGGCTCCAAGCTGTAGCACGACTAAAAGCATGACGATACCAAAGACAGTATACGTCTCACTTATATCAAAAACAGTTAATCCAGTAACACTAACAGCACTAACAGCTGTAAATAAACTATCCAGCAATGAAACGTCCTTACCTTCTTTGTGAACGCCTGGTAGTATTAGCAGGATAAATGAAAATGCGATTGCTATAAAATAATACGATACAATCGCTTGAAACGGCGTTGCACGTTTATTAATATCTTTTGCTGTTGCCATCTCTAGATCCACTCCAATCCTCACTATTTACCTTAACGGTTAGATAATCTTTATTATATTATTTCAATACCTCATTTTACCCCATCTAATTTATAAGGCAATCCTTTTTCTGTAAATGTTTTAACTATTCCCTAAATCTATAAAATTAAATAGGTAATAAATAAAAAACGCCTGTTTTTTCCTTCTCTTATTGCAATTATTGTTCAATAATTTGCCCATATTTTGAGTATTTGCAAGGAAAAAGGAATTGCGATAATCGCAACTCCTTCTCTACATTTACTAATTAATTATTTTCAGTTTTTTTTGATTGACGAACACCCGTAATATAACCAATTACAGCGATTCCAATTAATACGGTCCAGAAAATAATTGTCCATGGTGTCGAGTGTGGAAAATCTTCAGATAAAATCTGTACATTCGGATGTGCTAATGTCATAACGGCAAGCTTCACACCTACCCAACCAACGATTAGAAATGCCGCTGTTTCGAGTTGTGGTAATTTTTCTAATACTTTTACAAACCATTGAGCTGCAAAACGCATGATAACAAGGCCAATTACACCACCAAGGAACATGACAGCAAACTGTCCACCATTGATGCCACCAATTGTAATATCCCCTACAGCAGGTAATGTGACTGCTAATGCAACTGCTGCTAACATTGAATCAATCGCAAATGCTAAATCAGCCGCTTCAACTTTTAACACGGTCATCCAGAAACCAGATTTCTTTTTAGGCTCTGTGTGTTCCTCTGATTCAGCTGCTCTTTTATGCTTCCTGGAGTCATACAAGTGTTTCATAGAAATAAATAGTAAATAAGCTGCTCCCGCTGCCTGTACGAACCACCAATCAACAATTAATGTAATCATAAATAATGCTAAGAAACGTAAAACAAATGCACCTACTAATCCATAAAATAATGCTTTCTTACGTTGTGCGTGTGGTAAATGTTTGACCATAACAGCCATTACTACGGCATTATCTGCTGCTAATAAACCTTCTAAGCCGATTAGTACAAGCAATACCCATCCATACTGTAATAATATATCCAATGCTTTTCCCCCTTTTTTTCAAACAAAAAAGACCCATGCCTAAAAAATAGGCAAAGGTCTCACTTAGCAAATGAATGCCCTTGTAACCGATGGCTGTTCACCATGTATTGACGATTACAAGTATAGGATTATACATCCTATCAGTTACTCCCCTTCGACATCATGTCAAAGTCTTATTCGCTTGTTATAGTGTGAGTATAATTGATATTCGCTCAATTGTAAAGAATGGAATCAATTTATTTGAATATGATATTCTTTTCTATTTTTATGTTCTTCATAATACCCAGCCATAGCTGGTAAAGTATCTATAAAATCTGCACATTGAATTGAAGAATCTTTTAATAGCTCTGAAATTACCGACGTATCAAAACTTGCATCCCATGTAAAGTAATCTAAAGATTCATACTCCACACCTAATTTTCGTTGCAAAGTTTTATTTTTCATAAATACTCGTGTTACTCCTAAAGGGAGATGCCCTTTCGGTGTTTTTCCCGTTATCTGTAATGTCACCGCACGTAAAATTTCTTGGATTGGATGCGGATTAGGATCTGTTAAATGAACGGTTTTACCAACTGCTTCTGGTAGTGTTGATAAATATGTAACTGCTTCAAAAATATAATCTACTGGAACTGTATTCAAGGTTGCAGATGTACGTCCAATATACGGGATAAAAGGTAATTTTTTTAACCGATCAATCATATTAAATAAAAAATAAGGGCCATCAAATTTAATCGTAGCACCTGTAGTCGAATTTCCACGAACAATGCCAGGACGAATAATTGTAATTGGTAGCTCCTGCTTCAAATCTTCAACAAGTAACTCCGCTTCGAATTTTGTTTCCTCATAATAATTTTTAAAACTTTCAGGTCGGATGAGCTCCGTTTCAAGTAGATTGCCCGTACGTGTACCTGCAACATATGCTGTACTAAAATACATATATCGTTCAAGTTGATTAATTTCTTTCACAAATTCATTTACATGATTTGTTCCATGCACATTAACCTTCCACGCAATTTCCTTTGGAACAGCTAAATTATAAATTGCCGCAAGATGCCAAAATACATGTATTTTTTGTTGAAGCTTCTTCACCATATCCTCTTCTAATCCAAGAGATGGTAGCGTAATATCTCCTTCAATAATACGAATAGAGACAGTTGGATACTCCTGTATGATTGCTTCTTTTTCTGCCTGTGCTTTTTCAATCTCAGTTGATAAAACAAGGACATATATTTCGTCCTGCTGCTGTTTTTTCAGCTGTTCACGAATGAGCTGACTAGTGATAAATCCTGGAAAACCTGTGTACATTAAATTCAACTTATACCACCCCTTTTCACCATTATAGTGTAGGGTGACAAAATTTAACATATATTTATTTTATTTCAAAAAATTCTTTCAAAAGAAATTAAAAAGAGAAATCGTAATTCGTTCATACGATTTCTCTCGTTATTATTTGAATTCAGTAGAAATTAGCTCTCCGTATATTTCCAGCTCAAACATCATTAAAAACAACTATATTCTTCCCTTGATTTTTCCCTTTATAAAGATTCTGATCGGCAGCATCAATAAAATCATTTACAGTTTTATAGATGGTTGAACATTCGAAAGTCGCTCCACCTATACTAACCGTAATTATCCCTTTATCTGTTCCCCTATGAGGCATTTGTTCCTCTTCAATTGCTTTTTGAATGTTGTGTCCTAATAAAATGGCAGCTTCTTTTGTCGTATTTGGTAAAACAACAGCAAATTCTTCTCCGCCATATCTGGCAAGCATACCTGATTCCGGCACAACTCCATTCATTTTTTTGGCGAGATTTTCCAAAAGAATATCCCCTGCGATATGCCCATATGTGTCATTATATTTTTTAAAATCATCGACATCTATAATAAGCATTGCTAATGGCTTGTGTGTCACAAGACCTTCATTGAATTCTCTTGTCATATACTCATTAAAATAATGACGATTAAAAATTCCTGTTAAACCATCTTTATTAGCAATATTTTGAAGCTGTTTATTGGCTTCCTCAAGTTCTTTCGTTCGCACATAAATTTTCTCATCTAGATTACGATTTGACTCAATTAACTCTTTATTCAATTGAAGTCGATTAGAGACCTCTGTTGAAAATTGTCTACTTAAAAAAATCATTTGAATAAGTACATAGCCAGTTGTTCCTACTAAAACGAGTGGAGGCATATGAACAAGCACAAGACCACTAGCATAATCCGACAACACCGCTAAAAAGACAAATAATATCCCGATTGCATGACCCAAAGCTAATTTATTTTTTAAAAAGATTGATTTAATTAAAATATACACAACATAGACTAACATTGGGACAGCCCATACATATAAAGCAAAAAAAGTTGGTTGATAAATATTTGCAGGCGTAAATAGAATAAACATAACGGAAATTAGCAATAAACCATTCGTTATTTTAAACATTTTTTTACTGAATTCACCATCTGCAACCGTATAAATTAGCCATATAAAGAAAAATGTCGCAATACATGTAAATAAATATTCCATTCTGAATGCGAATGACCATGAAAAGTCAGGCATGATGATAGCGTAAATATATGGAACACCAAAAAAAGCTCTTATCGCAATCGCTACACAGAAGAAACCAAACAATAATATATCTCTGCCGTAACTTTTATACATACCAATACTGATAAAAAATAAGCCTATCATTAAATTACAGCCGACTAACAAACAGTTCCAAAAGAAATCTTTATTCCAAGAATTCATTCCATGATCAGCAACACCTATGTATAAGGGTTCTATTACGCTTTCTTTTAGAAGTGAGTAATCCACAATTTGTACTGTTAATAATATGTTTATTTGATCTGGTCTAAAAAATAAAACGTCTGAAGAAAAATCTTCCATATGTTGTTGATTTAAACCATGTTTGTTATTTTTAGAAATCATTAACTTATTGTTTAAATATACATTTGTGGCTTTATAAATACTTGGTATATGGATTTCTAACATTTTACCAACATTTTCTCTTGGTATATTTAAATAAATTGCAAATGTCCCTTTTCCAGACGTAGTGCCATTTAAATTGTCTACTAAAATAGGTGTTTGAATAATAGTTCCTTGCTCACTATTTACCTTTACTTGTTTTGGTGTCAATAACCCATCAAAATATAACCATTTTGTAGTGATTCCATTTTGAAAATTATCTTCAAATTGACCTTGCACTTGTAATGTTGGGATTTCAGTTTGTTTCGCTTGAGCCAATATAGGAAATGAACATATGAAACTAATCGTCATCATAATTGCAAAAGAAATAAGTCTTTTCAATAAGTCTTCTCCTCTCTAGCTCAATACTGGATAGATTTTTATATAATATAACTCTATCT
>JAGHSJ010000277.1 GCA_018065935.1 Candidatus Kurthia equi | reverse complement strand
GGCTAATATCAGTAGGTTAATATACCTTCAAAATTCCCTTTATTCTGTCTTTAATTATGTTTTTTAAGACGATTATTTTTAGTTTAACGCATTGATATTGAATTAACTCAATAAAATAAAACATGCTTTCAAGCCATCGTCTGTCGTCACGCAAGTGGGTTGCTAAGTGATTTCTACTACCGTACGACGAATTAGACAGACAGCGAGAAAGATAAAAAAAACAGCACGAACAGTATTTTTTGAAGTGCGCTGTCCATGCTGTTCACTATTCACTTGTATTTATTTATAAAAGATTGTTTTACTATACTAATATCTTAATTTCAATAAATGCGCATATTGGACTTCCGTATATGCGGTAAATTTATAATCTGTCATCTGTTCTTTCTTTTTTACTGCTTCAATTGCATGCTGTGCTTTACGTGACACAGCTACAAATTGTTTACGTTCCTTTGTTTCCTTATGTATGGCCACAACAATATATTTTCTCAATCCAAATAATCGGTAATATTTTCTAGAAATAATAAGGCGCATAAAAACCTCCAAATTTTGAAATATTCATGAACGTATGTTCGTTTTTATTATCTCATAACTTTGTTTTTATTGCTAGTGGACTTCATACCTACTCACTTTTTATTTTTATTCCAAATGAGCAAAAGTCTATGTTATACATATTCACATTGAAATCATTGCTTACTTATATACTGAAAATTTCTAGATGAATCATATGTAACGCTTGAAATCATTCTCTTTAGACGTATAAAAAGACGATTTCATCCATTTAAACAGTCTAGATATTTTATATCGCATTGGTTTTAGACTTTCCGAAAATTCGAATGATGTTCTGATAATCTACTAATGATTCTTCGCTTTTTCTATCGTATAATAATAGATAGGAGGTTGATGTTTTGCATAACTTTAAAAACCGGGTAATTATTGCTATTATCACTAGTATTTTAGCTACTATTGCTACTAAGATTTTTTATTGGAATTCATTAAATTCAGGCAGAGTTTGGTTTATCTTCTGTTTATTCATATTAATTTTAATGACATATGGTTTAATCGTTTCTTATATAATCGATCGTCTATCCAATCTTTTTGATTCGCAAATAATGAAAATACTCGTTCGTATACTATTATATTTAATCGCGGGTATACTCCCTTTTATCGGTTCAGAAATATTACTAATCAGTATCATTACAGCTATTCTATATGTATTAACTGAGGCACTCTACCCACAATCTAAAAAATAAAAAAAGCCACTATTCAATTTCTATGAATAGTGGCTTTGCAAATTCTATGAGACTCTATAAATTCTTTTATTTAAAGCAAGAGGAGTTAGCTTTAAATAAATTATACAATCTCTTAGGTGGTATAGTGTATTTTACCCCGCATACACAGCTTGAAACATTAAATTTTGGAATTTTAATGTCTTTTTGTGCTTGGAATCGCTTTAAAATGTTATATTTTTGACTTTCTAGGGTAGTAATGCTTATAAGGACGGTGATACGGATGGTGACATTTAATAATTCTCAGCATAAAAAAGACTTTTTCTTCTTAATTAATTGCCATGAAAAATATAATTGTACAATCCCCATTAATGAATGGACGTCTACCAGTTATATGATTGCTGGAATCGGTGCTACCGATATGTTTCTATCTGTTTTAAATCAGGATATGACGGTGGATTATAAGAAACTGCAACGTTTTTTACGTTCCGTACCTAAAAGATTACGTATTCTTATTTTATTTGCTGTCCAACAAAGCAATCATCAGTTTAAGAAAATTAGTTTTAATAAAGTCATCAAACAGCTGACCCGAGAAGAAATGACCCTCATTTTAACGGCTGTGGATACAAATTATTTTCATCTAGCCATTTGTTGAGTTACTCCCTCCATCATTAATCATCATATGTCCAGCCTCCTTCTACGGGACGATTATTTTTCTTATCCTCTTTTTGCTCCAGCTTTTCCTCACTCGCACTCACTTTCTCTAATTCCTTCTTTAGCATGCGGTATTTATGCCCAATAATTTCATAAAACAGATTTTTATCCTCATAATACGGTCTTACGATAAACCGTTCATTTTTCACATCATGCCACAAATAATAGTTTCCCTCTAAAATATTCTGTCTTTCATTTACTAATTGAATATATTGCCTAGTTATATGATCTACCTCAGTTTTAGAAAACCGAATATTTTTTGCATCAGATAGCAGTTTATGAATTTTTTCATAACATTCTTCATCGGTATATGTTTTCTTTAACTTCACATTCCCCTCATTGCTTACTGTACCTAGTTGTATAACGTGTGATTTCAAGTCACATGAAGTTAAGGAGAAGAATACAAATAAACAAATACACACGAAAAGGATTTTTTTCATATATCTTCCACCTTAAACTTTTTTAGTACTATACCCAATTTCCTTATAATACATACCGAAATCGCTGATTATTCTTATTTTTTCAGAAAATTTCAAAATAACTATTTACTTTTGCACTTCAACGCACTAAACTATATTTACTTCAAACATATAGAAAGTAGGTACTATAATGAAAGAGTTTTTCAATAAATTATTAACGGGAATGAGTATCGGGATTGTCGTAGCACTTATTCCAAACGCATTAATAAGCGAGATTTTCAAGCTTTTCGTTGATGACATGCCCTTTTTCCAAACTTTGATTCAATTAACAGTTATGGCAATGAGTATGCTACCTGTACTAATTGGGATTACGGTGGGGATGACCTTTAAATTAACACCCATTCAGACGGCAAGTGTTGGTCTAGCTGCTTTAGTAGGCAGTGGTGTAATCACATTCGGTGATGGAGGAAGTATGACCATCGCTGGGATTGGCGTTGTATTAAATACGGGGATTACAGCTGCTTTAGCTGTTTTATTCGTACAGTTCGTCGGTAAAAAATTAAAAGATTATACGATCTTATTAATGCCAACTTTATCAATTTTCATTCCTGGATTAATTGGATTCTTATTATTGCCTTATGTTAAAGATGCAACAGGCTATGTAGGAGAAGGTATTTCGTATATTACTGAATTACAACCAATTGTTATGGGGGCATTAATTGCGGTCATCTTCTGTATCTTAATATTATCGCCACTTTCTACAGTGGGCGTAGCTACTGTAATCATGCTATCTGGCATTGGAGCAGGTGCTGCAAATTTAGGTGTTGTATCTGCTGGTGTCGGATTATGTATCGCAAGCTACAGAGCCAATTCATTAGGCACAGCCTTGGCACATGTGCTTGGCTCACCTAAAATTCAAATGCGTAATTTCTTTATGAAACCGCGTATCGCCTTTCCAATGATTATTACCGCTGCGATTCTGGGTGCCTGTGCTGGTGTATTAAATATCCAAGGAACACCAATGAGTGCTGGCTTTGGATTATCTGGTTTAGTCGGGCCGCTTAATTTTATTAACTTAACTGCAGATGGTTGGACTTGGACAAATAGTCTGATTCTTATAGGTATTTTCTTTGTTGTACCAATTATTTTAAACTATGTGTTGCTTCGTATCTTTGAACGTAATTTAAAATGGATTCGTTCGGAAGACTATAAAATTACAATTGAATAGCCTTTCAAACTTTCGGTAATAAAGAACTTGAGACAACCTGTTTCTTTCTTTTACTATTCGAAACAGCAGGCAAAAATTGCTAGATAGGAACTGCATCTCCAATTGTTAAAAAAACAATTAGAGATGCAGTTTTTCTATGGTTCAACTACTATTTACTTTATGGACTGCTCCTTTTAAAGCTCTGTAAGGAAATTCATCTTTTCAATTTGTCCGTATTTTTTCTTTATGCTACATTTAAAGTGGAGGTTTTTTATGAAACAATATAAATATTTTGCATTGGCTTTAGTTGTTATCATCGTCATCATCGTTTCCCTACTTTCTGATCCCGCGTCAGAATCGCCTACTAGTATTGGACCAACTGCTACTAGTTCAGATACTGAGGTAAATAAAAATCTGGTTCAGGCTGATGGCGATGTAAAAGTACATATGATTGACATTGGACAAGGTGATTCCCTCCTCATCCAAAGCAATAAAGACACCATCTTAATTGATGGTGGAAATAAAGGAAAGGGTGACGAAGTCCTTGACTACCTGGAAAAAAA
Source organism: Candidatus Kurthia equi (assembly GCA_018065935.1). Taxonomy (GTDB): domain Bacteria; phylum Bacillota; class Bacilli; order Bacillales_A; family Planococcaceae; genus Kurthia; species Kurthia equi. The sequence continues at coordinate 8,129 of JAGHSJ010000277.1, read as the reverse complement.
TAATGTCACTAAATTAACAGCAGTTATTTCCACACATCCAGATGCTGATCATATTGGTGGCTTAGCTGAAATCATACGTGGCATTCCTGTGCAAGCTGTCTATGCTCCTCGCGTAACACATACAACAGAGGCCTATAAACAGTTTTTACTTTCAGTTAAAGAAAGGGCGCTAAAAATTAAAATAGCTAAAAATGGCGTGCAAATCCCTACAAAGACTGCTGGCCTTTCCCTTGACTTCATAGGTCCTACGAAAGAGTATAGTCAATCTGATTTGAATGACTGGAGCGCTGTACTAAAAATGACACATGGTACGAAAAAATTCCTATTCACTGGCGATGCCGAAACACCTGCTGAAAAAGATATGCTTGCATTCAATTTACTTGAGCCAGTAGATGTGTTAAAAGTCAGTCATCATGGTGCAGCAGAAGCCTCTAATACAGACTATTTACAGAAATTACAGCCTAAATTAGCAGGTATTAGTGTAGGTAAAGGGAATCGTTATGACCACCCAACTACCGAAACTTTGAAACGTTTAAAAAAAGTGGGCGCTACAATTTACCGTACCGACCAACATGGGCATATCGTGTTTATTTCCAATGGAAAAAATATTATTGTAAAGGTGGAACGCTAAATGATGAAAGGAATTATTGATCGTTTTGAAGGAAACTATGCAATGGTTGAAATGCATGAAGGCACTATAGAATATATTTTTAAAAATATACTTCCTACAGAGGTCGATGTAGGCGATATCATCACGATTCACACAGATCATCATATTAGCCTTGATGTGGAAGGTACGGCCAAAAGAAGAAAAGAAATCGATACATTGGCCGATGAATTATTCGAAGAGGAATAATCTCACCTCTCCTACAGATTATCTCTTCGATTTTTAGATGATTGCTGTAACCTATTTTTATATTTATCAAAAAAATGAATTGAATTGGAACACTTCTTTCCAACAGTTAAAATTCAAAACCAAAAGGCAAGCGTCGCATGAATGTAGGAACTGCCCCTAATTGTTATACACAACAATTAGAGGAGCCGTTTACTCGCGATTCTTGCCTTTCATATTGTCTGGAAATGATGTGTTTTCGCTAATGATGTCATAGTCCCTTCTATTGATGTCATTTACATTTTTGATGAAAAAATCGGATTTAAAGGATTAGATTCCCCACTTGCCCTTATTCATTATATTTTGTAAATCCTCCGTTTTTAAAATCCCTGGTGGATAGTAACCGCCATTTTTAAAAAGTTCCGTAATAGAGCTCTGCTGTTGTGGAGAGAAATATGTTAAAAACTCGCTCATCGCTACTTCATTTTTTCTTTGATAGGTTTTTCCAATGGTCATATGATGATGTGAAAATGCATCATATAATGGTACAGCCGGTTGAATTTCAATTTTCTGTCTGAGCAAATACCAAATTTCAATGCCCATATAATCTAAATCGCCAAAATAGAAAAATTTATGTGTAGCGTTTGGCAAAGGTAATTGCTGTGGAAATATATCAATTGTACTGATAATTGATTTTCCTTCACCATATAATAATGTCGTAAACTGGCTATTTTGAAGAACTGGCAATAGGCTATAATATGTATCTTTATTTTCGACGATTAAATGTAAATGCGTATCATTCGATAAAGCTTGCATATTTACGCCAAAACTAACTGGATTATTTACTGGCCAAATCAATAGCTTATTCCAAACCTTTGTATTTTCTAAAAGGGTTCTCCCCCCTCCTTCTGTGATGTAATTAGCATCCTGGAATATTTCGTATGAACGTTCATGAGCTAATGCTCTTTTAGTTGGAAATCCGTATGTCTTAATATATGTATTTAATTTTTTTAAATAGGATAAATCTATTTGCCATTTTTCAATGGATTTGTTTAAATAGATGTCTAATTCGATAGATGGGTGAAAGTTTTTCTTTGCCAAAAGTATGACAGCTTTAATATCTTGTAAGATTTTATCCTTATTAATAATATAGCGGTAAGCTAAAGTTGGGTTTTTACTATTCATACCACTTTTATGAATTCTTTGTAAGACTTTTTGCTTCTCTAGTGATAAAATCAGTTCTGCGAATGGTTCATACTCTATACTGGGGACTGCTCTTTCCAACTGCAATAAATTTATCTTTTTATTTTTATGCTTCAATAAAAAATCTTTCATTTGATTTTCCAATTAACTTCCTCCTCCAATAGTTTATAAATACTAGGTTTTGAATCATATGCATTCTTACCATTCCCTGTATTTTATCCTAGTATTTAATGTCATTATATAACATTTTTTGCTTTTATAGTTCATTTTCACGATATTGTGTTAATTTTTTTACATAAACAGCAAAAAAACGTCAACTTACATATAAGAAAGTTGACGTTTTAAAATCTCTCTATTATTTAAATGCCTGTGCTGCTTTTACAGCTTTCTTCCAGCCACCATATAGTCCATCACGTTCTTGTTGTTCCATTTCTGGCTCAAATCGACGATCAAGATTCCAGTGGGAAGCAATTTCCTCTTTTGATTCCCAGAAGCCTACTGCCAAACCAGCTAAGTAAGCTGCACCTAAAGCAGTTGTTTCATTGATTTCTGGACGCTCTACTGGCACATTCAGTAAATCAGATTGGAATTGCATTAGGAAATTATTCGCAACAGCTCCACCATCTACACGTAAAGTCGTAAATGGAATACCTGAATCGGCTTCCATTGCTGCCAATACATCATAGGTTTGATAGCATAGTGACTCAAGTGTCGCACGCACAAAATGCTCTTTCGATGTTCCACGTGTTAAGCCAAAAACAGCGCCACGAACATCTGAATCCCAATAAGGTGTACCTAATCCAACAAACGCTGGCACTACATACACGCCTTCTGTAGATGTTACACGCTTCGCATACTGCTCTGAGTCTGATGCTTTACGGAACATACGCAGGCCATCACGTAGCCACTGAATCGCTGAACCTGCTACGAAAATACTGCCTTCTAAAGCATAGGTTACTTTGCCATCAATTCCCCAAGCCAAAGTAGTTAACAGGCCATGCTCTGATTTTACAGCTTTTTCTCCCGTATTCATCAGCATAAAGCAACCTGTACCATATGTGTTTTTAACCATGCCTTTTTCGAAGCAAGCTTGGCCAAATAATGCCGCTTGCTGATCCCCTGCCGCGCCAGCGATTGGAATTTCATTGCCGTAAAATTGTGCGGCATTCGTTTTACCATAGATTTCAGATGATGGTTTTACTTCTGGTAGCATAGAAGCGGGTACACCTAAAATATCTAATAATTCTTGATCCCATTTCAAATCATAAATATTATACATAAGTGTACGTGATGCATTTGAGTAATCTGTCACATGAACTTTACCTGCTGTTAGCTTCCAGATTAGCCATGTATCAATCGTACCGAATAATAAATCGCCATTATCTGCTTTTTCACGTGCACCTTCTACATTATCTAAAATCCATTTTACTTTTGTACCTGAGAAATAGGCATCAATTAGTAAGCCGGTTTTATCTCTAAATAAATCATTGTAACCGCTCTCTTTTAATTCTTCACAAATATCAGCTGTTTGACGTGATTGCCATACAATCGCGTTGTATACTGGTTTACCAGTATTTTTATCCCAAACAACAGCTGTTTCGCGTTGGTTGGTAATACCAATACCAGCAATTTGTGAAGCCGAGACATGTTTATCAGCTAAAACGGTAGCAATACATGATAAAATAGATGACCAAATTTGCTCTGCATCATGCTCTACCCAGCCTGAATGTGGGAAGTATTGTGGAAATTCAACTTGATATGTGTGAAAAATTTCACCTTTTTGATTAAATAAGATGGCTCTTGAACTTGTAGTCCCTTGGTCCAATGCTAAAATATATTTTTCTGTCATGTTAAATTCCTCCTCTAGTCTTCTTGAACATTTTTAACAGTCATTTGAGCTGCTACAAAAATAATGACAATGATTACTGCAAAAATCCAGAACAATGAGCTGTTTTCTCCACGGAATAATTGTTGGAAGAACAATGCGCCGAAAATACCACCAATAATTGGTCCTACTACTGGAACCCAAGCATATGACCAGTTTGATGAACCTTTACCTGGAATTGGTAAGAATGCATGTGCTAAACGAGGACCGAAGTCACGCGCCGGATTAATTGCATAGCCAGTAGGCGCACCTAATGCCAAACCTATAACGACAATTAACATACCTACTAGAAATGGATTTAAACCTGGTGCCAATTCATTTGTTCCTAATGCTAGAATACCAAGAACAAGTATGAATGTACCAATCATTTCCGCAATAATATTTGAAAATGGATGACTAATAGCTGGAATTGTAGCAAATACACCTAATTTTGCTACAGGATCTTTGGTTCCTTTCCAATGTGGTAAAAATAAGAAGTAAACTAACACTGCGCCAATAAATGCGCCAATGACCTGAGCCAAAATGTAAGCGGGTACATCTTTCCACGGAAAGTCGCCAATTGTTGCTAAAGCTAGTGTTAATGCTGGATTTAAATGCGCTCCACTCACTCCACCAACAATATATGCTGCCATTGCCACTGCTAACCCCCAAGCATATGTGACTACCATCCAACCTCCACCAAGTGCTTTCGATTTGTATAACGATACCCCTGCTACGACACCTGAACCAAAAAGAATCAATATCATCGTACCAACTAACTCAGCTGTAAAAGTAGACATGTTTTCTCTCCCCTATGATGTATTTGTGGCGAAAGAAATCCGCACTGAATAGATGACTACAAATGTAGTCTACTCAATGCGGATTCCTCAACTCAACCACGATTTATGATATTAATGCTATTGTAGAGAAAAAACTACATATCGTCAAGAATATTCTGGAAATTACTCCATATTTTTTTATCTGATGTTGTCACTGCTACTGCTCCTGCTGATAATGCGGCTACGATTTCTTCTTCTTCTCGAATCAATCCACCCGTAATAACAGGCACTTTTGTGCGTTCATATACTTCTTCTATCATTTTTGGAATAATCCCTGGTAATAATTCAATATAATCAGGTGTTGTTTTTTCAATTAAAGAATAGCTTTTTTCAAGAGCAATGGTATCGATTAAAAATACCCTTTGTATGGCAATAATTCCACTGTTTTTAGCTTTTAAAATCATATTCGAGCGTGTAGAAATAATGCCAGCCGGTTTCACTTCATTACAAAGAAAGTCAGCGGCAAAATTATCTGTTTTCAAGCCATGAATTAAATCTGCATGAATAATTAATTTTTTACCCAATCTTTTCGCTTCACGTTTAATCGGCATTAATTGTCCAATATGCATTTCTAATAAAACAATATACTCAAATGGACTCGCAAAAGCCTTGTCTAATTGGCTAATTGTTTTAACAGCAGGTATAATTTGTTGATTTTGAAAATGCAAGCTAATTCCCCCTCAAAAAACCTCTATTTCGCAGTTGTTGCACGTGTAATCTCTAGTTGTACATCTTCAGAAAATTGATTCTTTTGTTGTTCAGACCATTGTAGTTTTTCTGCCATTATATCTAATACAACCTCTTTGTATTCAAGAACCTGTTTAATATTGAAAAACATATCCCCAGTACGACGAATAAAGAAATCATTCGGATGCTGTACAAGTTCAAAATCCATTGCATACTGCAACTGTGCATAAAGGGCAGCGGGCAATTCTGATGGCGCCACTTTCACATATTCAAACACTTGCTCACTATTTGAACCATAGTGATGTGCTAAATAGGCAGCTTGTTGCTCCGTTAAACCTAGTGATTGACCGACTGTCGTTTGCTTCGCAATATATGAATCAAGTTGTTTTGAACCACCGATGTCCCCACCAGAAATTTTCAATTGCTTAGTTTGACATCCCTTCAACTGTATACCATAACGCTCCTTATAAAATATAGCTAAACGATTCAGAACGCTTTCCGCCATTTTACGATAACCTGTTAATTTTCCACCTGCAATTGTGATTAATCCTTTTTCAGACTCCCACACTTCATCATGTCGAGAAATTTCAGATGGCCCCTTACCTTCTTCATGAATTAGCGGACGAACACCAGCCCAGCTTGATTCGATATCTTGATCGGTAATTTTCACATTTGGGAACATATAATGAATCGACTTCATAATATAATCTCTATCGTGTTGAGAAATGTCCATATTTTTTGGATCACCCTCATAAAATGTATCGGTTGTTCCTACATATGTTTTTCCATTACGAGGAATCGCAAATACCATGCGACCATCAGGCGTATCAAAATATACGGCTTGTTTTAACGGGAAAGAACGTTCATCAAAAACAAGATGTACACCTTTAGATAAAATCAGGTGTTTCCCTGAGGTTTTACCTTCAATTCCACGTACATCATCTACCCATGGACCAGCAGCATTGACAACTTTTTTAGATAAAATATTAAAGCGACTGTTGTTTAATAAATCTAGTGCTTCAATACCATTAATTTCTCCTTCTTTATTATAAAGGAATTTCACGGCTTTAGTGTAATTTGTTAATAAAGCACCATTTTCAATTGCAGATTTAGCAACTTCTATTGTTAAGCGAGCATCATCGGTACGATACTCCACGTAAACACCGCCACCTTTTAGTTCCTGCTGTTTGACAAGTGGTTCTTTTTGAACGGTTTTCTCCGCACTTAACATATAGCGTCGCTCTGATTTTTTAACACCTGCGAGAAAATCATAAAGTCGTAAGCCCATATTAGTTGAGAATTTACCAAATGTTCCTCCTTTATGGAATGGTAAAAGCATTCTTACCGGTGTTGTTACATGCGGGCCATTTTCATAGACAATGGCACGTTCTTTTCCTAATTCCGCAACTTCTTTTATTTCAAATTGTTTTAAATATCGTAGACCACCATGTACTAATTTTGTTGAACGGCTCGAAGTCCCTGCTGCAAAATCCTGCATTTCCACAAGTGCTACTGATAAACCACGCGTAACTGCATCTAATGCGATTCCAACTCCTGTAATACCGCCGCCAATTACGAGTAAATCAAATTCCTTTTCCTGTAATTTTTCGATTGTTTGTTTACGATTAGTTTTATTTAATTTGTTTGTCATTTTAAATTCCTCCTATTTTTAAACACAAAAAAGAGACCTTTAAAACCCACATGATTATTGCCATCATGTGTTCTTTAAAGGTCTCTCATTCGCTCAAACCGTGATATTAACTTGCCTTTATTATACAATTTCTACTGAAAAAAGCAAGCCTCTATTTGAAAAGAATTCAAATAATTCCAAAGAATGAACTATTTTCTTGTGTTCTATCTAGAAGTCGTTTCAGATAGTGTATTATGTATCTTCTCGGTGCTGCCCGTACTTATTAATACCTTGCTTATCATACCCTTTTTCATCATAACCTTGTCGATTGTACCCTTGCCGATCATAGCCATAAGGTGAGTAACCCGCCCAATCAAAATGGTCTTCATCAAAACCAGCTTGGTCAAAGCCTTCTATATCATAGCCGTCAACATTATACCCTTCACTATTATAGCCCTGACGATCATAACCTTGTAAATCAAATCCATGGCGATCGAAGCCTTCACGATTATGCCCGGTTACATCATAACCTTGTTCGTTAAATCCATCTTCATCATAGCCCTGACGATCATACTTCTTTGTTTCGCTCATTTTCTCACACCCCCATTTTTAATTTAATTAGGAAAAATCTGAATCCCTCGATAGGGATTCAGACTTTCTTCTCACTATTATTTATAGCTAGCGACTATTTTTTGCTCTTCTTATTGTCTTTTTTTCCTTTTTTGCTGTCTTTTTTCACTTTCTTGGCTTTGTCACTTACTTTATTTTTTACCTTTTTAGCCTCTTTTTTCACTTTCTTCGCCTTGTCGCTTACTTTGTCTTTCGACTTCTTGCTATCTTTTTTCACTTTTCCACTTACTTTATCCTTCGTTTTCTTCGTGTCTTTTTTATCTGAAGTTGTTACTTTATTATTTCCTTGTACACTTGCTTTCTCTTCTTTTACTTTTGCTTTAAAATCTTTTTCTTCTTTAGTTGACATTTGACACTCTCCTATTCCATCGTTTAATATTTTTTTGATTATTCATTTAAAATATAGCTAATATTCATTGTAACACATATAGAAAATATTACCAA
>JAGHSJ010000274.1 GCA_018065935.1 Candidatus Kurthia equi | reverse complement strand
ATTGCATGATGATATTGTATCACGCAACACTTTTCTTCGCAATATTTGTAGAAATAGTATATAATAATTGAGGATTAAGTATAACACTTTGAGGCGGTGAGTGATATCGAACTCAACAAACGTCAGGAAGAAATATTGGAAATCGTTAAACACAACGGTCCGATTACCGGTGAACAAATTGCTGAACGACTTTCTTTAACACGTGCAACGCTCAGACCCGATTTAGCTATTTTAACAATGGCTGGGTTTTTAGATGCGCGTCCTAGAGTTGGTTATTTTTATTCTGGGAAGAAAACAGGACAAGCAGTAGTTGAAAGTATGACGAATATGAAGGTTAAGGATTTTCAATCAATACCGATTGTTGTAGCAGAAGATATGTCAGTATATGATGCCATCTGTCAAATGTTTTTAGAGGACGTTGGTACATTATTCGTAGTAGACAAGAATGCTTATTTAACGGGTGTTTTATCTCGTAAAGATTTATTAAGAACAAGTATAGGCAGTCAGGATTTAAATCACATTCCAGTTCATATTATTATGACTAGAATGCCAAATATTGCTTTTTGTTTTAAAACAGACGGATTAATTCAATCCGCAAACAAGCTTATTGAAAGACAAATTGATGCGTTACCGGTAGTAGTAGAGCATCCAGATGGCTATGAAGTTGTCGGAAGAATTACAAAGACAAACATAACACGCGCGTTTTTATCACTAGCGGAAAACCACGATTTGTGAGGTGACATATTTATGGGAAAAATATTAATATTTATCGTATCTGATTCTGTGGGTGAAACGGGTGAATTAGTTGCAAAAGCAGCAGTGAGTCAGTTTCGCCCAGGATTACAAGATGTTGGCTTCAAACGCTTTCCACATGTAGAGAGTAAGGAACAATTAAGTGAAATTGTTCAGCTAGCAACAGAACAGCAAGCAATCATTGTCTACACAGTGGTTAAAGAATATATGCGAGATTTCATTAAGGGTGAATGTTTGAAAAATAATATCGCAACCATTGATTTGATGGGACCTTTAATGAATGTATTATCGGACACGTTACAAGTTGAACCGATTGAGGAACCTGGTTTAGTTCGTAAATTGGATGATGATTATTTTAAAAAGATTGAAGCGATTGAATTTGCTGTGAAATATGATGATGGACGAGATCCGCGCGGTTTATTGAAGGCTGACATCGTATTAGTAGGTGTATCTAGAACTTCAAAAACACCATTATCACAGTTCCTAGCACATAAAAGATTAAAAGTAGCTAATGTACCTTTAGTGCCAGAAGTAGAGCCTCCAGAAGAACTATTTTTAGTTCCGCCGGAAAAATGCTTTGGGTTAATCATTTCCCCTGAAAAGCTTAATAATATTCGAAAAGAACGATTAATTGCTTTAGGATTAAATGATGGTGCAAGTTATGCAAAAGTCGAGAGAATAGATGAAGAAATAAAACATTTTAGACGAATTATTGAAAAAATCGGTTGTCCAGTCATTGATGTTACAAACAAAGCTGTAGAAGAAACGGCCAATGATATTATTCACCGATTACAAAAATAGCTAGTTGTAAAAGCATCTTATTTGTTTAGGGTGCTTTTGTCGTTGTTAAAGGAATAAATGTTTCTTTTTAAGAAAGAACATACGTGCCGTATGAAATATGCATAAATGTCGAATGATGTAAAATTATATATGAACCTTTTTTCATACTAATTCGTATAATGTAGTAG
>JAGHSJ010000074.1 GCA_018065935.1 Candidatus Kurthia equi | reverse complement strand
CATAAAATGGTGTTGATAGAAAAAACTGTTATCAGGAATGGTGAGAAAGTTAAAATTGATGGTACTGATAGTGAATGCACTTCATAAATCAATAAAAATCAATTAGTTGTTTTAGTTAAAAATAGTGTAATATTTTCTATAGGCGAAAAAAAAGCAGGTTTGCAGACCCACTTTTTTCTCATTGTTTAACAAATACTTAAAGCATCGGTAAACGCAAATTCGATACTTGTATTTTACCGATGTTTTAAGCATTTGCAACATACAGGACGTTGCAAAAAGTGAAAAACGTACAATTAAGCGATTTTTTTGAAAATCTTGCTCATAAACCATACTGTGCAGATGAGTTACTGTATGGCTTACAAATAAGACCGAAAAAAACGGCAATCAATATGCAATACATACAAGGCAATCAGCCTTGTATGCTTCATTACTTCTTTTTTGACATAGACCGTTCAGAAGCTGTCATGGCGTGGCATGACGAAAATTTACCAATACCCTATTGGACAGCACAAACACAAAAAAACGGTCATGCTCATATCTGCTATAAATTAGAAATTCCACTGTGTACCAGTGAATTTGGAAGTCAAAAAGCAATAGCCTATGCTTCAAAGGTACAAGCAGGACTTGCCAATAAACTTGGTGCAGACGTTGGCTATAGCCATCTCATTACGAAGAACCCATTTCATAAAGATTGGCGTGTCACTTTTTGGAGTGAACAAGCCTATACTCTCGATTATTTAGCTGATTTTGTAGAGTTACCGAAGAAATTAAGCAACAAACAGGAAGTTTTAGGGCTTGGACGCAATTGCACACTATTCGATACAGTGCGTAAATGGGCATATACGGCTGTTAGAGCGCATAGAGGTGGGATCTATAGTTCATGGTTGGATGAAGTGATAAAACACTGTCTAAGCGTAAATGAGGCATTCTTAGAGCCATTGCCATATTCAGAAGTCAAAGCGACTGCTAAGAGTATTGCAACGTATTGTTGGAAGAAAGACGCTTATTGCTATCAAGAGTTTATAGACCGCCAAAGTCGTAAAGGGGCACTTGGTGGAAAAATCTCTAGAAGACCAAAGACCACTGATTCTGAAAGAACTCTACAGCCGTGGTTAGAAAAGGGTATATCTCAAAGTACCTACTACAGATGGAAAAAATTAGGAAAGATTTGATTTAAAAGAGGAATGGAAAGAAGAATGGCTGAAAATTTAGTGGGTAATTTGTTTGGGGTGGATATTCATCTTCCTTTAAAAAGAAGTGAAGTTCGGGATTTAATAGTTGCTAGAGATAATTTTATAAAAAATTTGATGGAGCAAAAAAATCTTAATGAAATGCAGGCTAGTCTTGATGCTTCGGACATGTTAATTGATTTTTGCACTCAATTAAGTGATGAAGATTCAGCTCATCTGAGCCAAATTCTTCAAGAAGAAAGTATGGCTGTTATGCCTCCAATAGCAGATACTTTTGATCAAATAGAGAAAGAAACCCAAAGTCATATTGAAGCTGCGACTAGCCATATTGAAGCTCAGGCAATCTTTAATGAATTATCTGCCAATCTGCAAGTATATGGATCAAATTCGGGGTTAACAGGTGCTAGACCTGCTAATGTCGATTTAGCAATAGAACATATCAATAGAAGTTTAGAATTAGAACCTAATAATGCAGCGTATTTAAATCTAAAAGGTTTATTGCTTTGGCAAGGGAAAAAAGATAAGGATGCTGGATTAGCTTTAATAAAACGAGCTGCTGAATTAAACCCTAGAGATATAAACATACAGCATAACTTAAAGGCTGTAGAAGATCCTAAGGGGTGTTTTATTGCTACGGCATCTTATGGAACACCTGTAGCTTATGAAATTAATGAATTACGCTATTGGCGAGATACCAAGTTATCTAAAAATGTTTATGGAAGAATTTTTATAAACACTTATTACAAAGTAAGTCCGCCTATTGCAAGGCTAATAGCTAATAGTCCAAAAGCAAAAAAAATAGTCAGAAAAATGCTTAGACCTCTTATTATTTATTTAAAGTCTACTAATGCAAAATGACAGCAAATAAGCCTAAATCAGATATCAGCTTTTTTTGCTTATTTCCAATTGTTACCTTTTGGTTTTGACTGATTCAATAACTGATCTCCTAATTTTTGGAGGTCAATTGTTTTATCTATTAAATCTTTATATCCAATTTTAGTTCTACAGTTCTGACATGTAACTATTTCTTGTTCATCATTAGCTGAATTTTCACTCTTACATTCTAAGCATTTT
>JAGHSJ010000391.1 GCA_018065935.1 Candidatus Kurthia equi | reverse complement strand
TCCACATGAACGAAGCGATTCCATCCTCATGATAGTCTTCAAGTTCTAGCTCATAGTGCGCAGGCACATTTGCATATTGCTGTGCTAAGTCAAATAACTGCTCTTTTAACATGCGTTTCACATCCTTTTGTTGTATTGGTTGTTGCATCGTTTCCTCTAGCTTTAGGCGTAGCGCTTTTCTGCCGCGATGCAGATGCATTTTAATCGTGTTGTTTGGCTTCCCTAGCATTTCCGCGATTTCAAACACTTTAAAATCATAAAAGTAATGCAATACAATCGCCGTTTGGTAGTCTTTTTTAAGGCTTGCAATTGCGTTATGTAACTCGCTGTAATCCTCGCTTTTTTCCTGGTCTAGTAACTGAAGTTGCTCCATGATTTCTAGCTCTAACAGCTTCGTGCGCTCCTTCTTTTTCATCGCAAAAAAGCTTTCACGAATCAATATTTTGTATAGCCACGTCGCAAAATATTTCGGTTCTTTCAGCTGAGCCAGTGCACCGAACGCTTTGATGAACGTTTCTTGCACAATATCTTCCGCATCCTGCTTATTTTTCATATATGTATATGCTTTAGCGAATAATCTAGGTTTATGCATCGTTGTTAAGTGCCCGATCGCAATCTCATCGCCAGCAAGTGCTTGTTGTATGTACTGATCCATTGCATTCCCTCCTACTAACTTAGAGTTTGGTTTTAGTGGAAAGGTTTCATTTCGTGGAATATTTTTAAAGCTCATCACTAAAACATAGATTGTTTATTTAAGTTTATAATATTTTAAGCCTTTATGAATTGAAGCATTAACCAAATTTTCGATTTTTATAGACATTTACATGCTTATGTTTTTTAATTCGTCATCTAGATAAAACAGATGATGCAGGAAATACCATGAAGGTAACACTTTGCTGCTAGTGTTTTTAATTTTAAAGGCGCTATTCCCTTTTATTGGAATAGCGCCTTTTTTATATGCTTCTACTAATCGCTAGCCGACTGTGCTACTTTCATTAAATAATACTGTTCCTCCCTCGCCATATGGTCAGCCATAGACGCAGAAAAGATTCCTAACACTTCCGCGCTCAACTCCAATTCTTCAAGCTCATTTAAAAAGGTTTTAAATAAGCCCATTTCACTTCCACCTCATGGTTAAATCGATTTAACGCCGGGAATTTCTGGATATTCGTACGTAAATAGCCCGTTAATTCGACTGCTTTTAAATGAAACTGTTCAAAGTGTTTCGTGAACGCACTGCTTTTTTCCTTTAATCTTTTTTCGACACCATCCAATCGGTCATTAATGGCACCTGCTCTTGTACACTCAAAAGAAGGGGCTTGTCAAGAATACTTCTGGACAAGCCCCTCTTTCATTGACAGTTTTAGAATTTAAACATTATTTTAGTAAGTCAATATATCGACTGTACACATATCCTTTTTTCCCTTTGTAGGAAATGACATACCAGCCTTTTTCTTTGCCAAGAATTTCGATTTCTTTGTTTTTAGAAATAGCGCCTAACACTTTCCCACTGTTGGCAGCTTTTGAGCGAACGTTCAATTGATAAGCTTTTACTTTTCCTTTTAATGCTGCTGGTTTAACTGGTTTGTCGGTCTTGTTCGGTGTTGCTGGCTTAGCAGGCTTATCCTTTGAAACTTCTGGCTTGGCTAGTTTATCAGTTGGCACTGCTGGTGTAGCCGGCTTTTCTTCATTGTTTGGTACTGCTGGTTTATTTAATGCTTCAACCAAAGCTAAATAAAATTCACCTGTTGTTTTAACTTTTGCAAATTGAGCAGGATCGACATTCGCTTTTGTTGATAGTACTTTTATTTCTTGTTGTATAATTGCATCTTTTACATTGATAGATGCGATATTAGTGTACTTTCCATCTTCTGTAGTAGGTACTGCTAGAATACCTTTATTGACTAGTTCTACAACTGCTTTACGTGCTGGAGATTTTGTATCTACTCCGACAATTTTCCAGTTGCTTTGAATCGTTGGTTTATATTCGCCCTTCTTTTCGTCCTTTAAGTATCTAATGGCAAGATTGCGAATGGTACCACCCGTTTCGCCATAGGCACTTTCATCTTTCGAGGACCAGATCATATTGAATTTACGTCCTTCTAACGCTTGTCCTTTAGATAGAAGGAAGTCCATTCTATATGCATTCATCCCTAGCGTTAAATGATCCTCTGCTTTAATCGGAGTTCCGTCTAGCTTTGTAAGGTTTTTAATACGTTTTCCTGGTGCCTCGGATAAGTCGATATCGTATTTCACATTTCCGAAGAAGTCATTTGTACTGTATTTGGATGCACGACGAGTTTTATCAAAACTTACTGTCACGTCTCCATCACGCGTACTATTAAAATAGCCAACTGCCCATTCCATATAATCTTTTAAATCTTTTCCTGTTACTTCATAGACAGAAACTTCCCCTCCAGCAAACTGGTAGTTGTAAGCAATGTCTTTTTTCTTTATAGGTCCAATATTTAAAGAGGCTTTGTCATTGTCAATCTGGTGCGCTACCACATCTGCCTTACTATAATGAAGCATCACTTCATGGAAAAAGTCAGACAGAGGTGTTTCTTGGACTTGTACTGCTGGGATACCTTCTATTTCATTTGCTTGTACAAGGTTTGTCCCTTTTAATTGAGCGACCACCACATTAGCATCTGCACGGGCAAATTCATGATAAGGCTGTAATATTTTTTCCAGTTCTTCATCAGATTTTACCATAGTTCCATCTTCCGCTTTCACGGGGATGGTAGAAGCGTCCTTGTCCTTCAGCGTTAACTTATCTCCTTCTTTAGAGAAGGTAAGATCAATTCGTGAAATATGTGTACCGTATTTTGCTGGCTCGGTAACTAGAACTCCATTTACATCTTCCTTATTTATCAACACATGATTATGTCCTGCAAAGATTGCTGCAAGCTCAGGAACTTCATTGGCAATATCCATTACACCTGTTCCAGGATTACCATTTTCATTTTCAAGACCCATATGTAAAAGACCAATCATTACATCTACTTTACCTTCTAGCTCTTTCACCGCTTTTTTCGTTTCTTCTACAGGATCCTTGACTACTAGACCCTTAAGATGATCCGTACCTTTTTCATATTGTGTGATTAATGGCGTAACCATTCCTATTACTCCAACCTTTACTCCATCACGTTCGATAATGGTATAGGCAGGTAAAAAACGTTCCCCATTTTCCTTGTATACGTTACCTGCTAGTCGAGGTCCTTTGAATTGACTAGAAACCTTGTCCAAAACATCTAAACCAAAGTTAAATTCATGATTACCAAAAGTCCATGCCTCATAGCCCATCTCATTAATCGCTTGAGTCATAGGAGATAGTGGTTGATCGTTGAATAGCTCTGCAGAATTGTCCTGTATCAAGTCTCCATTATCCAATAAAATAGTATTTGGACTCTCCGCACGCACCTGCTTGATAATTGTATATAATTGCGTTAGGCTCCCAGTTACATTCGGTCCATCTATCGCATAATCCCATGGCATAAATCGACCATGAATATCAGAAGTAGCTAGAAGTGTTATATTCACCTCATTTTCTTCTGCATGTGCAGGGAGCTGTTTGATAAAAAGCCCATTCCCTAAAAATAAAATCACAACTAAAAAACTTGCCACAATACTTTTCCAATTAAACAAATTTTTTCCCCCTCGTTATTGTTCAAACCTTAATAACTATATATCATTCGGAATTAATTTTCAAAAGTTACAAATTATAGTTAATCATTTGGATTGTTTTTACACCAAGGTGGGGGCCGACGACCAGGTATATCATTAATTAAAAAAATTGGGCTGACAAGAAAGATTTTACTTTCTAGTCAACCCAAATTTTTATACGATATTAAAAAAGCTTTACAGCATACATAACAAAAGTAACAACTAATAATACAGGCATAGCTTGCTGTGGTAATAGCAGTTCGATTTTGCGTCTATATACAAATGCCACAATGAAAATAATGAGTAATAAATACAGCAAATAGCCTCCCTCTGCGATGATAGGCGTTGCAGGTGCAAGAAATAAAATGGGAGAAGCCATTAAGAAAAACACAAGACGTGCTACAATTTGTGTTGCACGTAGGGATTTCTTTGCCGCAAGTATTAAAAATGGCATTGAAATAACGATGCCACCAATTACCCCTCCTGGAATGATAGTATGGTCAATTTGCATCGCAATGTATAGCGTCACTAATAATACAGCCGCTGTTAATGCATCTACTACCATCCTATTTGTGAGATAAACATAAAGGCATATTAGTAGACAAAGTAGCATTCCTAGCATAATCAACACTTTCGGTGTTTCTAGAAAAAATATAATATCACCAATCGTTAATAATGCATACCATGTGATCAAAACAAATAGCCATTTATGTAAGGTTTCAAACTTTGTTTGCTGCACTAGCTTACCCCATCCAATTGTAAAGATAATATAAATAAGACCTGTTAAAGCCGCCATATAGACTTTCGGCACTATGTTTTCTTCTCCATCAAACATTGTAAGCGTCAATAAAATTATTGTACATAAATATGTAAGAATCGATACTAACATTTTCTTCATACAAACTCCTCCTGTTTCCATCATTATGGCACAAAAATTTTAGAAAAAAAATATATTTCCCCCATTTTATACAAAGTAAAAAGCACCCTATCAGGTTCTGGTGCAAATATAATTTGCTAGAAACCTAGTCCCTAAGTACCCTATAAAACCGTGCATTATGATACTATGCCAAACCGATTAAAATTTTAAAACGCATCATTGGCTAGATAATTATGCTATCTATATATAGAAAACATCTTTTCTTCGTGGTTTTTGAGAAGTTGTGCTATATTCAAATGGTCAGGAGTGAGTTGATGAAAAAGTTTTTAACAATTACCGTATTTATTGTTGTTTTACTCGGAGCAGCCGGCTATGCTGTGTGGCATTTTGGTACAAATATCGCTTCCGAAAAAATAAGTGAAAAAATTGAAGCTACTTTAGATGACGAAAATCTAAAAGAAGTAAAATCCTATATCGAGAACGATTCAAAGGTTCAAGAAATTGTTAGCGAAGCAGCAACTACAAATCCGCATACTCTTCCCTTCCAAACTAAGGAAGAAGCGACACGTGTCTTAATAAAAAAAGTGGGCGTTAATCGTTTACTTGATATTCAGGAACAAGCGCAAAACGGTTCAATTAATAAGGATAAAATAATATCCGAAATTGAAGATAAACTATCTGAAGATGAAATTTCTGCATTAAAATATGTTTTATATAAGGAATTGAATAAATAA
>JAGHSJ010000019.1 GCA_018065935.1 Candidatus Kurthia equi | reverse complement strand
ATAACTATAAACCGAAAATGGAAATTATTTTACAAAAAAAAAATAAAAACTTTCATTCCTTTCTGTTTTCTTGTAGTAAATTAACTTTCATTACAGCAGCTCAATGACGCACTGCTTAAACTGACTTTAAACTATTTTTAGACTTGGCTATTAAAAAGTTTTTCTCACTTAACCTATACGACTACGACCTTATATCCGAAAAAAAATTTATCAATTATACATAAGACAATCCTTAAATTGTTGAATGAAATCACAATTCCTCTTCTATCGTGGTAGAAGAGATGACGCCTTCTCGAATTGGTGCGATATGTACTTGTTGCGTGATTTTGTCAAGACTTGGAACAAACTATAAATCTAAACGATATCACTCTTCAAAGTCAATTTCTTTGCTTTGTAAATACGACGATTCAAATAGGCTAATTGCTTTACTAGTTCTTCGTTTGAGACATACAAAAAATCCCAATGCAATTTTAACTTACTAATTAACATTCGCATATTGAATTATTACATTGTGAGTTAGTTTACATTATTTACGTATCAACTTTCACATTTTATCAAAGACGATTGGCGAATACCATTCCTTCTATACGATAAAATTTCGAAATTTAATTTTTTTCAATTACTAACCGTTGATATGTCAACGTATATCGAAATTGTGAATTTTTTTAAAAATAATTATCTTTACTTTTGAACTTTTATACGCTTAAACAATTCAATCATACACATTGAATTTTTCTGAAAAATGAAAGTCACATAAAAGTTAATGGACGAAAGCGAACGATTCTTTTATAATAGTAATATAGAAAGAAAGGGGACTTCTATTGTGAGCTGGATATATACAATTTTAATTATTTTAGTTGTCATCATTGCAGTTGTTTTAATCAACGGCTGGCGTTCTAAAAAAGCTGTAACTACACTTACCGAAGAAGAGTTTAAAGCTGGATATCGTAAAGCACAGTTAATTGATGTGCGTGAAAAGAAAGAATTTGAAAGTGGCCATATTTTAGGTGCTCGTAACTTACCATCTACTCTTTTACGTAACCGTCATAAAGAACTTCGTAAGGATAT
This sequence comes from Candidatus Kurthia equi, assembly GCA_018065935.1. GTDB lineage: Bacteria > Bacillota > Bacilli > Bacillales_A > Planococcaceae > Kurthia > Kurthia equi. The sequence continues at coordinate 2,419 of JAGHSJ010000019.1, read as the reverse complement.
TCCAATTTACTTATACTGCGACACTGCAGGCCGTAGCGCACGTGCAGCTCTTTTCCTTAAAGGAAAAGGCTATAATAATTTATATCAACTTGAAGGCGGCTTTAAAAAGTGGTCTGGTAAAGTGAAAATATCAAAATAAATGCTTAAATACAAAAGCTATCCTTAAAGTAGATTAATACTTTTCAAGGATAGCTTTTTCTTTCGTAATAAAAAAATTTTAACTAATTGTACATAGTTCTTTCTACGCTAGATAAACAAAGTCGCCATTTCCACTACTTTCCTTCTCGATTTCCATCTTCAATAATAGAAGTAGCAAGATGCATGCCATTTTTCAATGCATCTGTGGATCCCAATGGATGATTGGTATGAACAAAAGTGAAATATAGTCCTTTAATTTCTTCACTCTTCACAGGTGGTTGGATGTATGCTTCTGCAAATAATTTTGATATACCTCCATAAATTTTCCCCTGAAAATCTGCCAGCATTTTCCGCATATCTATAGGCGTCCACACTTTTTCATCAACGATGGATTGCTCAACATCAAAACCATGTTGCTTTAATTTGTTAATAATCGCATGACGGTATGCTGCGATTTCAGCTCGATTTGAAATGGATTCTCCATCAACATACGGAACGGCTGTAAGTATCAACATACGATCGCCACTTTTATAGCGTTCAGGTTCTGAATGGGCAGGGTTGTATAAATAAACCGTCGGGTTAGAAGCAAATTCTCCATTAGCCAATTGCTCTGCTTCAAGCTCCACATCATTTGAAAATAGTACGGTATGAAGTTCTAAATCAAAGTGATCACTTAAAGCTAAGAATACAATGAATTGTGACATTTGGTAATCTTCACGAACAAGCCATTTACTCTTCTCTTTTTGTAAATACTGTGCATCTAAAATTAAATCATCTGCCAAAAGTTTGGAAGAGCTCAATAAAATATAATCACTTTCCAAACTAATTTGGTGATTAATCTGTATACCTTGCACTTTATTATTTTCTACATGTATCTTAGTCACTTCTTTTTCCGTGTAAAAGCGTACACCAAGTTCCAATGCCAATTTCTTCAAAGCTAAAGGAATCTTCTTATTCCCCCCTCTAACAGTGAATACAGAGTAGGCTAATATCGGATACAAAAAAGCACTTTTAAAAGCTGGTACTGATTTTGGGGATACGCCTCCTCGATTTGCACTATGTGACAATAGTTCGATTATATTTTCGTTTTCAAAATATTTCCGTAAAAAAGATGACAAGCTCTCAAAGGGTTTCAGTCGCAATAATAAATTCCGAATAGGGGTTGAAATCAATTTATTCCAATTGTTGATTTGTAGTTCATTAGATAAAGAACTCGTTTCATGGTAAATGCGCTCAATTTCCTTCATAAAGTCATCATAATTTTCTGCTCCATAAGGGTCTATTCTTTGTAGTTGTTCAATCATTATTTCCCGATTATCCGATAGATAAAATTCCGTTCCATCTTTAAAATAAACCTTTGTATGTTTTTCTAATTTTATTATATTTATATAATCTGATGCTTGTTTTCCCACAACACGAAATACGCTTTCAAGAACTTCAGGCAATGCAAAAAATGAAGGACTCAAATCAATTTGATCATCAGCTGATTGAACCGCATGAAAATTACCACCGATTTTTCGTTCTTTTTCATAAATCGCTACTTCATAGCCCTCATTAGCCAATAAAATAGCCGCGGCTAGCCCACTTAATCCACTTCCAACAATCGACACTTTTTTCAATGATAGGTCCCCCTTCCCTTCGATTTGGCGACCACAATTAAACTACATACGACAATTAAGGTGACGACACTTGTTATCCACAAACCATCCTTTAACCCTATAACCATGACAATTCCCATTAAAATAACAAAGGGTATAATCATGCGATTTTGCCAACGTTCTGTATAATTTACTAACCAAATGGTTTCAAAAAATAATAACAGTAAATAAAATACAATGAAGTACCCTGTAATAACTAAGTAACCATTCAAATGGATGACATAATGCACCACATATTCGTTTTGTCCATTATGATAGTGGCTAAATAAAGCAATGATAGGAATTAAAAAATATTGAATAAGTACAGTGATAAGAAAAGAAATAAAGGTTCGCATTATCAATGACATCCTAAAGGTAAAAGCTTGAGCTATTGCCATAATAGAAATCCACAAAAATGCGATTGCAAAATACATTGTATGTGCATAAAGTGAATCATCATTAATGAACGGCAGTAGCCGTAATTGTGATGTCACAAAGTAGACAATGACAACGATAATAGTCGAATAAATTATTCCCCTCTTCACCCCTAATATCTCAACAAAGTAAAGAATCCCTGTCAAACCAATAACAAAGAAAATAAGGAGCGTTAGCCACCAATTTTCTTTTGGAAGTATATCAAATAT
>JAGHSJ010000447.1 GCA_018065935.1 Candidatus Kurthia equi | reverse complement strand
CTGTAAACGAATTAACCTTGTACTAGGTCTATTTTTTTAATATGGTTATATTAGTTAATTTTTACATTTGAATTTAAGAGAAACACATACATAAAAAAAAACGAATTTATTGGATGATATTACACATGTTAAAGAAATTAGTAATCTCGGCAATCGCAACAGGTGCAATCGCATTTTCATCAGTTTTCGCTACAACGGATGCTTCGGCAGCTACTCAAGCTTCAAATTACTCAACAACTAAATATGTTAAATCATATGATGGTACATTAAACGTTCGTACTGCTGCTTCAGCTACTGCTAAAAAAGTGGCTACAGTTAAAAATAACGCGAAGGTAAAAACTACTTCTAAAAAAGTGGTTAGTGGTGTTACTTGGGTTAAAGGAACAGTATCAGGCAAAACTGGTTGGATGAATGCGAAATACCTTTCAAACAATAAAGTTAAAAAAGCTTCATCTAGCAACTCTTCTTTAATCGCATACGGTGCTAAATTCCAAGGTACTCCATATGTTTGGGGTGGTACTACACCACGCGGATTTGATTGCTCTGGATTCACAAGCTATGTTTACAAAAATGCAACAGGCAAAACTTTACCACGTACAAGCAGAGCTCAATACGCAAGTTCTCAAAAAGTTTCAAGAAGCAATTTACAAGCTGGCGATTTAGTATTCTTCGCAGTTGGTAGTTCTAGTATTACACATGTAGCTTTATATGCTGGTAATGGTCAATTATTACACGCTGCTGGTTCATCTGTACACTATCAATCACTTGCAGGATACTGGGATCGATACGTTGTAGGTTACGGTCGTTACTAATACTTTCTTAAATTATAATAAATTCGTTAAAGAAGCTACTATTCAGAGTAGCTTCTTTTTTTATACTTTTTAAGCTCTCGCTAAATCATATAGCAATTTTACCCTCATACTCCTTCGTTTCACATGCTACTGTAAATCAATTTTCAAGCAACTTCGTTTAGGATGGTTTATACTGTATATAATTACCCAGTTATCTCTTTCTTTTTCACTAGATTCTACGCTAGAAAGGATTGCTGGAACACTGTAAAAAGAGGTGCAAATATGAGTCTAATCCTTTATCCAGAAGTGTATTATCGTCGAATTGCACGCTTTATTTCCCATTTATATAAAACCTCTCAGCTTGTGTCACTTTCTGTTGATACAAAAACAATCATCCACATACTATATAGTGCGAATATAAATGCTTACAATCAAATACACGCACTGCAAATTACGCCTGATACTGATGAATTATTTAAAAATTTAGAAACGGTTGATCTTATTTCAAATGACTTTGCTGCAACTGCACTTCAATCTTACGTCCTGAATTTCGAGGGTATCTCAATAACACCTCCAATCAAAGAAGCCATTGATTTAGTGAATCATTTACTCGTCATTATTGAAAAGGCAAAATGATTTTTAAATTTGTCAGCTTGATTAAAAACCTTTTTATTCTCTACTAAACAAAAAAACAGATGAGCCTGTAAAATACAGTGTCTTATCTGTTTTTTTATTCCAACATAAGTTATATTACTAGACTACTCGCTCTCACTTGATGAAACAGAGCGTTTTCTTTCAATTAAAAAGAGATGAATCGCGTTGTATCACGATTCACCTCTAAAATATCAGCTAAAAGAATAAGATTATTTAGCTTGTATTTGCGTATTATTCATTTTCTTTCGCTGGGACTGTTGGAGCTGTGTTACTTTCATCGGTAGCTGGTTCTTCCGTTTCCGGCTTTTCTTCTATGCCACTTGTATCCAAGATTGGTGTATCTGTTACAGGTGCTTCATCCGTGTCCTCTTTCGGAATGACTGCATCTGGTTCTGCTTCTGTATTTGTTTCTGCGTCTTTATTTTCTTCATCTGATGTTGCTGGAGGTGGAGCTACGACATCACCTGAATCAACCGTGCTGTTGATAGCAATGTTTGAAATCATGTAGCTGCCAAAATCATCAATAACAATTGTGTAGTCAAATGATTGTTCAATCGTTTGTTTGATATTTGTCTTTTTATCAATATACGTCAAAATTGTATTCATATTTACTACAGATGCTTCATCACCAATAGTTATGCTTTGTACAGTTGCTTCTAATGATTGATATTTTTTATTCATCTTATATGAATCTACTAGAGAAATAGCTGTGTTAAGCGCATCACTATTTTCTAAAATATATGATTGATAATAATTTTCTTTTCCGTTGATTAGAGATTGTCTGATTAACTCATAGTAACTCTCCATATTCTCTTTTAATAAATCTTCTGAGAAATAAGCTTCGTCCGCATGGTTATTATTAAAATCATCTTCCCCATTATCAAAGGTAATGGTTTCATTACTTGCTGTCCAACCATCTACTAAGCCCATTACCGCACTTAAAGGAATCGCATAGCCGATTTCAGGATGATCTTCTAAAATAATTGAATTAATCCCAATAACATTCCCTGTTTCGGCATTAATAAGTGGGCCACCGCTTGAACCGCGGTTTAATTTTGCAGTGATTTCATATAAATGACTATACGTATACTCATCTACAAATTCCGCACCAATACTTTGAATTATACCTTCAGTAGTCGTACCGTACTGATCTTTCGGACTACCAATTGCTACTACCTTCGTTCCTACAGTTGCCGTTGTTGTATCAAGTACTAACGGATTTTTACCCGCTAAGTCTGGCACACGAACAACAGCGACATCTATTTTTTTCGAGATGCCAATTACTTTACCTTGGAATTCCTGACCATGTTCATTTTTAACAACGACAAACCCAGCATCCTTCGCAACATGCGCATTTGTTAAAATGTCACCCTTGCTGTCGATTAAGAAACCTGACCCCTGCTGTAAATCTGTGTAAACTGTATATACTTGAGCCTTTGCATTTGCAATAATTGCATCTTTATTGTACGTCGGCATTTGAAGATTTGTATCAGCTTCATTTGTTTTACCTTCAGTAACTTGCTCTTCTGGCGTATCCGAAGTTTCCTTCGTTACAGTTCCTTTATTAATTACCACTTTTTCTGCTTCTTCTTTAGCGACTTTACTTGGCTTTTTAGTTGTTTCTTTCGTTTCTTCACTATGAACTTTTACTTCATTATTATTTTCATTTGCCTGATCATCATTTTTTGTTAACAGTGCATAAATTCCTGCCGCAACTGCTATGATGAGGATGAAAGCTATTATTAGCCTCTTGATGGATGCTTTCTTTGGCTTGTAACGTTTGTTTTCACTCATAACATCCACTTCCTATCCATTTTTATCTACTACTCTATTAACGGTTGAACGAGCGGAAAAGTTTCATTTATTTATGCTTTAATCATAAAGCCTATCATAACATATTCGTATTTAAATTTAATAAGAAAGGCG